>DKNL01000059.1 GCA_002474325.1 Opitutales bacterium UBA7389 | reverse complement strand
GATCTCTTCACCCCTGACGTGGGTCAAGAGGAGACGGTGTCGTCGCTAGAAATGACGCTGGCGATGGAATTCTTGGTGATCTCGATTTTCGTGCCTTCAGCTATTCTGAGAACGAATCGATCGTCTTTCACGTTGGTGATTGTCCCGTAAATGCCACCAGATGTAAGCACATACGCTCCGGAAGCTAGCTCGGAGACCATTTTCTGGTGCTTTTTCTGCTTCTTTCGCTGCGGAGCGATCAGGAGAAAGTACATGGCCGCAAACATGATCAGAATTGGGAGAAAGCCTCCCAAGCCGGATCCCCCTCCACCAGGGGATGCTTGAGCGAATATTAGTGAGAATTGTTCCATCGATTGACGCGTTTTTAGTTGCTAGATAAGATTCTTGAAAAATGAAGTTGGATAATGAAGCCAGCCGCATTTCAAAAAGCAAGCGCAGAAGAAACGGGACGAAACAAAATTGCCACTAAGATTAAGCCCTCAAGGAGCAGTTGAACGGATTAAGAGCTATAGGTAATGAGCAAAGATGGAGACATCGTATTCTTTGATGGAGAATGCGGCTTTTGCGACACAGTTGTTAGGCAGATTATGCAGATCGACAGCATGCGACATCTTCGCTTTGCCCCTTTACAGGGCCAAACGGCTGCTCGTTTACTCGATGAGTCCTTGAGAACTCCAGAAAATCTAAGGACCCTAGTGTATCTCGACCGTGCTCGGAAAGCTTGGACGAAATCCGAAGCGACCTTGGAAATATTGAAACGAGTTGGCGGTTTCTGGAAGTTAGCCTTATTGGCAAAGATCCTACCGGTCGGATTTCGCGATTGGTTTTACGATCGGGTCGCGGAAAGGCGGCACTCAATTATACACAAGGCGAATTGCCCGATTTTAAGTAAGGATCAGCGGGCTCGGATCCTACCCTGAACGATGGACAGGAACCGGCTCAATTGCTCGCTTGCTTTTCGAAAAGCAAGCGTCATAAGAACCAGGCTGCCTCCACCTTGTAGACTTTTGAAACTTACAAATAAGACAACATGACGACTGATATCATCGATATAATTGCTCGTGAAATCATTGATTCCCGCGGCAACCCTACCGTCGAAGTGGACGTAGTGCTCGCATCTGGAATTGTAGGACGAGCAGCCGTTCCCTCAGGAGCCAGTACGGGTGAGAATGAAGCGCTAGAAATGCGCGATGGAGCTCTGCCTCCAAAGAAAGCGCCTAAAGGTGCCAAGAAGCGCTACCTTGGGAAAGGAGTCCTGACAGCCGTTGCTAATATACACGATCAAATTCTTCCGGAGATTGTGGGTATCGATTCTTGCGACCAAGTCTCCGTGGACAATGCCATGCTAGCTTTGGATGGCACAAAAAATAAGTCGAAGCTCGGGGCTAACGCGATCCTTGGTGTTTCACTGGCCAACGCTAAGGCCGCTGCTCAAGCTTCTGGCCTGGAGCTTTACAAGTATCTGGGCGGACCTAACGCTAAGGTGCTTCCCGTGCCCATGATGAACATACTCAACGGAGGAGCACATTCAGACGCCCCGATTGATATTCAGGAGTTCATGATCATGCCCAAGGGGGCGGACAGTTTTCGTGAGGCGCTGCGAATGGGGGCAGAGATTTTCCACGCGCTGAAAAACGTTTTGAAAGCGAAGAATCTCTCCACGGCCGTCGGCGATGAGGGCGGATTCGCTCCGGCTCTCGATTCGAATGAACACGCCTTGGAAGTAATCGCTGCTGCCACTAAAAAGGCTGGGTACAAGCTCGGTAAGGACATCTTCATTGCTTTGGATGTGGCTTCGAGCGAGTTCTACAAGAATAGCACATACGTCTTCGACAAGTCAGATGGCTCTAAGAAATCGAGTAAGCAAATGGTTGATTTCCTGAATGATCTTCAAAGCCGCTTCCCCATTATTTCCATAGAAGACGGCTTGGCCGAAAACGACTGGAAGGGATGGAAGATCCTCACGGATGAAATGGGCGCGGATACACAGCTCGTCGGGGACGACCTTTTCGTTACTAACACCGAATTCCTGAAGAAGGGAATCGACATGGGTGTAGGCAATTCGATCCTGGTCAAGGTTAACCAAATCGGATCGCTTACGGAAACCATGGATGCGATCGAGATGGCCAAGGAGGCGTCGTATACATCGGTCATTTCCCACCGTTCTGGCGAAACCGAGGATACCACAATCGCTGACATTGCGGTGGCTACGAACGCTGGCCAGATCAAGACTGGGTCGCTCTGCCGAAGTGATCGCGTCGCCAAATACAATCAGCTGCTTCGCATCGAGGAGGAACTCGGTGCAAACGCGGTCTACGGCGGTAAACTGTAGTCTATAAAATACTACAAATACCTTCAAACCTGAGCATGCCTCCGCAGTTTTTGAACTGGGGAGAAATGGGTAAAAGAGTATTTTGATCTTAGACAGGGAAGACTGGCTCCTTCCTGTGCGTATTAGGATTTGACAGACAATCGAGCCGGTCCTCACTACCCTTCGACTTTTCTGATTAGAAATAAGCCTAATTCAGCACCGATTACCTATCAGCTTCTCGCTTGAATTCCGAGCAAGGTCTTATAGTGCTGCCGAATGCTATTGGTATTCGATGTAGATGGAACGCTTATCGATGGGGAGGAATATGGTTGGAAATCGTTCAACAGCGCCTTTACGCAAGTTACGGGACGATCATTCTCGATCGAATTCTGGAAATCCTTAAACGAAGTAACCGCTTCCGCTATCGTGCGACAGGGCCTCTCGGATTTATCTGAGAATGAGCAAGAAGAGTTAGAGCTCATGGTTCGCGATCGCTGTCTGGAAAATCTCAGAGATGAACTGGAACTTAATCCGAATGCCTTCGGCAGCACCCAGGAAACCAGACAATTGCTAGAGGATCTGCATTTACATGAGTCGATCGATCTAGCCATCGCTACCGGAGATTGGTTGGAGACAATCCGCTTCAAGTTGAAGGCTGCTGACATCACACTTGAAAGCTTCGTGCATGCAACCTCTTCAGATCACCCTGTCCGCTCCAATATCATTCAACTGGCTGCAGAGCGATCGAGGCGAGACTTGCAGGACACCATTTACGTTGGTGACGGAGTATGGGATATTAGGGCCTGCCGTATGCTGGGCATTCCTTTCATCGGGACTGGACAACGGATCGATGCTCTCAGAGAAGCTGGCGCCCAATGGATACTGGAGAAATTGGAAACCGAAGCCCTAATGAAAGTTATCGAGCAAATGGCCAATGGGCGATAATAGACAATTGCTAGTTTGCGAATCAGAGCTCCTTACATGAAAAAGTTCGGCAGGATGGCACACACAATCAGTATTTCGATCAATCCAACAACTCCCATTAACGCCAGCAATACTGTCCAGGTTTTTAAAGTCTCCTTCTCAGTAAAACCGCTAAGCTTGCAGACGACCCAGAAACCGCTATCATTCATCCAAGATCCTACTTGGGAGCCGAAGGCGATGGCGGCAAACAGGTAGATTGGGTGATATTCAATAACAACACCACCACTCAGTATAGCCGCAACGATCCCGGAGGTGGTGATCATGGAGACCGTGCCGGATCCTTGTGCTACCTTCAGTATTGCGGCCACGAGCCAAGCGAGAATGATAAGAGAGAATC
>DKNL01000170.1 GCA_002474325.1 Opitutales bacterium UBA7389 | reverse complement strand
AAGCAGATCGAACTGACGCTCAATGTTGAGCGTGCGGACTACTGGAAGTCAGTAGGGGCGAAACCAACTGAAACGGTTCATGGACTCATCAAGCGTGCTCGGAAAGAGGGAGTGCAGACTGCTGAAGCAGTAGAAGCTTAGATCCAACCCGGTTTAGGCTGTTTTATCGCTTCAAGGTGCCCGACTAACATCGTCGGGCTTTTTTATTGTCCAACGAAAAGAAGTCCCGAAGATAGCTCCGCTATCTTAAAAATCCCTTTAGGTTGCTATTCAGTCACGGGCTTGCCTCGGGGATGTCCTTTCCGTTAAGAGCCCGGCTAATCGAATATGAAGATCGACGTGATTACTTTATTCCCCCAAATGCTGGATGGATTACTATCAGAGAGTATGATGGGCAGGGCTAGATGCAGTGGGCTCGTCGATATTCGTGTCCATAATCTGAGGGATTGGGCCAAGGGAAAACACAAGCAAGTGGATGATCGACCCTTCGGTGGAGGAGCAGGAATGGTCCTGATGCCTGAACCAATTTTCGATGTGATGGAAAGCCTAGCTGCTGGGGGAGCCTGCCATCGCGTGTATATGGCCCCGGATGGAGTGCCACTTTCCCCCCGTATGGCCCAGTCGCTGGCGGATAAGGATCACATTGTATTCTTTAGTGGGCATTATGAGGGAATCGACGAACGAGCTCGCGAAAAACTGTTCGATCAGGAGATCAGCATTGGCGATTATGTGCTCACTAACGGGACGCTGGCGGCGGCTGTCGTTATCGATTGTCTATGCCGTTTTTTACCCGGTTTTTTGGGTGAAGAAAAATCATTGACTAGCGAAAGTTTCGAGGGCAAGTTGCTCGACTTTCCTCAATACACGCGTCCTGCGTTGTTTCGAGATATGCGGATTCCAGAGGTGCTTTTGTCTGGTAATCACGCGAAAATCGATCGGTGGCGACAGCGGAAACGGGAGGAAAAAACGCACGAGCGAAGACCGGATTTATTAGAGGACTGAGACCATGAATCAGATTGTTAGTGAACTTACCAAGGATCAACTGAAGACGGATGTGCCCGACTTCAAAGTGGGCGATGGCGTCAAGGTGCACGCTCTCGTGCGAGAAGGAGACAAACGCAGAGTGCAGATTTTTGCAGGAGTGGTGATTGCCCGCAAGGGATCAGGAATCCAGGAGACGTTTACGGTTCGAAGGATTTCCTACGGGGAAGGCGTTGAGAAGGTCTTTCCCACTCATAGTCCAAATGTGTCGAAGATCGAGGTGGAGAAGGAGTCCAAAACCATGCGGGCCCGCATGTACTACCTTCGTAACTTGGTTGGGAAGAAGGCGATGCAGGTTAAGGAGAAGCGTTTGGTTAAAGGCCACTAAAGGCCGGTTAGAATCTCTCGTTTCCTTGTTTGTTTTAAGTCTCCGGTCCTTGACTCGAAGATAGTCTTAGGTCCCGATATCTAAGACGGCTTCGTTGCTTGGCTTGCTAGGGAGGACCGACTCGGTCCTCTTCCAGCAAATCTCGGAGGATCGAGCCGCTCCTTGATCTTGAGTTGATCCTTATGCACAACATCCGGGATCGAGTTTGCGAGCATCCCCTCGGAAGAATGCGCGAAAGCACCCCATTTTGCTCTTGAGGCTTGGGGGGCGCTCAATTGGGGTGTCTGCCTCCACCTTGGATTTCATGTATTCCTACGATTCAAATGAATAAAGACATTCTCCAAAAAGCCGCCAATGAAGCACGAGGGCTGGCGATCGACGCTGTCCATGCCTGTAAGTCGGGCCATGTTGGTCTGCCTTTGGGCGCCGCTGAAGTCGGTGCTGCCCTATACGGAAGCGAACTCAATGTGAATCCGGACGAGCCAAGGTGGCTTAATAGGGACCGATTTATTTTGTCCGGCGGGCACGGGAGTATGTTTCTATATGGTTGGCTGCATTTGGCCGGCTTCGATCTAAGTTTGGACGAGCTCAAGAATTTCAGGCAGCTCGGAAGCCACACTCCCGGACATCCAGAGTTCGGCGAAACGGCGGGTGTTGAGAGCACAACGGGCCCACTTGGTCAAGGTGTCGGAAATGCTGTCGGTTTTGCCGTTTCCCAGAAAATGGCAGCTGCGGCCTTCAATACGGGAGAGCAAACTATTCTCGATAACCATATTGTCGTTCTGGCGGGAGATGGATGTATCCAAGAAGGTGTGGCGCATGAGGCTTCTTCGATAGCGGGGCATCTGAAGCTGGATAATCTGATCGTTATCTACGATAGCAATGATGTGACGCTGGACGCGATGGCAGAGAAATCGCAAAGCGAAGACACGGCTAAGCGATATGAAGCCTTAGGTTGGGATGTCGTAACCATCGATGGGCATGATTTCGATGCGATTGGGCAGGCGTTCTCGGCTGCCAAGGCATCAGAAGGTAAACCGCAGTTGATAATCGCCAAGACGGAAATCGCTCGAAGTATTGAAGAAGTGGCTGGCACGAGCGCGGGACATGGAGAGAGTGGGGCCATCAAGCACTCTGAAAAAGCCCGAGAAAGCTTGGGGCTACCCGAAGGCCGGTTTCATGTATCGGATGACGTTCGAGCTTATTTCGACGAACTGAAGAAGAATCGTATAGAAAATTACAATACATGGAAGTCGGCTTATGACGCTTGGACCGAGGCTAATCCGGGTCTCGCAGAACGATTGGAGTCGGGGGCTTCGGCTCCTGTGGATGCCGATGAGCTGCTTTCATTGATTCCAGAATCGGAAGCGGATGCCAAACTGGCGACCCGGGCTGCTGGTTCAAACGTGTTGCAGATGATCGCCGCAGCTCGCCCGGAGTTGATTAGCGGTTCGGCCGACCTTCACGGCTCGACCAAGAATTACATCAAGGATGCTGGCGATTTTCTTCCCGGCAATGATTCGGGCCGAAATCTGTTGTTCGGCATTCGCGAACACGCTATGGGAGCTATGCTCAATGGGGTAGCTTACGATGGCATTTGGCGAGCGTCGGGAGCGACCTTTATGGTGTTTGCCGACTACTTGAGACCGTCGATTCGACTAGCTTCTTTGGCAGGTTTGCCAATTATCTACATTTTCACGCATGACTCGGTTGGAGTTGGCGAGGATGGTCCGACTCACCAGCCCGTGGAGACCGTTTCGGGCCTCCGGGTGATACCGAATTTGGATGTGATTCGACCGTGCGATATGGAAGAGACAGCAGGGGCTTTCGTGGCAGCAATAGAGCGCCAATCGGGCCCAACGGTATTGTCTTTAACCCGCCAGGGCTTGCCGAATATAAATTCGGCTTCGGCAGATGAGCGGCGGCAGGGTGTACTCAAAGGTGGATACGTTATCAAGCTAGAGACGGCTGAATTGGAGATGATCATTATCGCTACGGGTTCAGAAGTTCAACATGCGGTGACTGCGGCCGACGAATTGGGTGCTGGCACCCGAGTAGTTTCCATGCCCTCAATGAAGCGATTCGATGAACAGGACGATGCCTACCGCGAAAACGTGCTACCTTCCTCATGCTCGAAGCGAATCGCTATCGAGGCTGGCGTATCTGGTCTCTGGTACAAGTACGTTGGTAGCCAAGGCAAGGTGATCGGTATAGATCGCTTCGGTATCAGTGCCCCAGGCAATACCGTAATGGAAGAACTTGGTATAACGCCTACA
>DKNL01000328.1 GCA_002474325.1 Opitutales bacterium UBA7389 | reverse complement strand
GCGCTACATCCGCTACAATGATGGCGCTGAGGAACTGTACGATCACCAGACGGATCCCAATGAATGGAAGAATCTAATCGCCAATGACAGGGAGAACGACCGCTATCAGAAGGTCAGGGATCGATTGAGAAAGCATCTTCCTAAATCCTGGGCTAAGAATGCCCTGGGTAAATCGGCCTACCAATTCGATCCGGAAAGATGGACCTTCACTAATAAAGAGACAGGCGAAATCGTTCCCGGAAACCGGCCAGATCACGAGAACTAGCTGACTTGGTTAGAAATCGATTATTGGTCTCTGGAGAACTGTTTTTAAAAACCTCTTGTTCATCCAATGTACCGCACAATGTGATTGCCAAACTGATCCATAACTAGGATCTTGGAACTGGCTTTTATCCCGATATTCAGCCCCTGAAAGTATGCATCCGAATACCAAGCCAATTGTTTTGTTCCTATCCATCGTTGGAATGTCTATCGCTAGCCTCTGCTCTGCAGTCGCCTATGAGGGTGACATCACAAACCTTACCACAATCGACACCCTGGATCAGACCGGCCCCTACAACAAGATCTGGGAACCGCATTTCGCGAAATGGACAGAATCCCACTACATTTGTGCCTACGGCCTGCAGGTAAGAGGCAAAGTCGATATGGGCGACATCGTCGTTTCGCTAAGTCGAGATAAAGGCGAGACTTGGAGTCCGCGAATCATGGTCTTTGATCATCGAATACGGAATGGCACCGTTCAATACGCATACAATAATTCAGTCTTATTCAGGCCTCTGAATCAGGATATCGTGTGGTTGTTCGCTATGCGGGCTCCCCTCCACTATCGAGATAGCGAAAACGCGGATCTCGTAGCTGCCTACACGGCAGATGGCGGATATTCATGGCACCACGTGGAGCTGGCCTTGGGCTACCAAGGTTCCCTAATTATCGTTGCTGGAATCGAAACCGTCGAACGCGACGGGGTAACTTACTACTTGCTGCCTGCCCATCGAAATTCCCAGCGCCATGATCCTTATGGAGATCGGAGGCAATTTGTCTTGGAGAGCAAGAATCTATTGAGGTGGAACTTAGCCAGCTACATCGACTACCCTGCAGAGAAACCGGTATTCCTCCACGAAGGGAAAATCGCCCAGACCGATGATTCCAGTGTATTGAAAATAGTGATGCGCACAGCCACAATGGATCGTGAACGCGCCATTGATCCTCCACTGGCCTACTCCTCAATTAGCAACGATGGAGGCCAAAGTTGGTCCTTAGCGCAACCCGAGCCAGAATTGCCCAACTACCGTGCAAAGAGCTTCTTCGGAAAGGACGCCAACGGGAATCACATTTATGTGTACAGCAATCGTTCCGAACGCCACGGGCTCTACTACAAAACCAAGTCGCCAGGCGGTTCGTGGTCGCGACAGAAGACCTTCTATTTCCAGAACAATCGAAACAGCTACCCAACTCTGGTCGAGGACGCTCCGGGCCGATGGCTCTCAGTTTGGGACAGTTCCAACAATATGGAAAGCCGCCGGACCGTTATCCGATTCGGGATCATCGAGGTCGAATGATCCGCAGTTCCGAAAAACCATTCCCGCGACCATCGTATCCGTGAGACCACTATTTTCAGTTTTACTTTTTCTTGGTTCCGCATTCTGCCTTTTCAATTCATCCGCGGAGAACCAGCGCTACAATGTGCTATTCGTCGCCTTCGACGACTTAAGGCCAGACCTTTCCTGCTACGGTGATCCAGTAGCGATCACGCCCAATTTCGATCGCCTGGCTGCCCAAGGCACGCTATTCAATAGAGCCTACTGCCAACTGGCAGTGTGCGGACCTTCCCGCTTATCGCTCATCACTGGACTTCGGCCCGACACGATTAAAGTTTGGGACTTAAAAACGCATTTCCGGGAAACTCTACCCGAGCTGGTTACATTACCTCAATATTTCAAGAATCACGGCTACCATTCCCAGGCTATCGGGAAGATACTTCATGGTAGCTCCGTATCCATGTACGACCCGCCATCTTGGACTGAAGACCCGCTATTCGATTACGGTCGCCCTCACCATTGGCGCTACGCTTCGCCTGAAAATCTAGCCGTTGAAGCTCACAAGAGAAGCGCTACAGAAGGGGCGGATGTACCTGATGACACCTTCGTGGACGGACTCGTCTGTGTGGCTGCCGAAGAGGCTATCGATCGATTCACCGAAAGCCGAAAACCATTTTTCCTGGGCGTTGGTTTCAGAAAGCCTCACTTGCCCTTCGTCGCTCCGAAAAAGTATTGGGATTTATATGATCGGGATAGCATTCCCGCCCGGACATCCACAAACCACCCGAAAGACGCTCCGGAGTACGCGTTGAGAACCTGGAACGAAATCGAAGGGTACACCGACATTCCCAAACAGCTCGATCAAATCAGCGAAGAAAAGATCAGCGAGCTCAGGCACGGATACTACGCTTGTATCAGTTATGTCGATGCGCTTCTCGGTCGCCTGCTCGATAAGCTTGAGGAACGGGATCTCGCGAATGACACCATTGTTTGCCTATGGGGGGACCATGGCTTCCATTTGGGCGAGCAAGGCCTGTGGACCAAAGCGAATAACTATGAATTGTCCGCTCGCGTGCCGCTCATCCTTTCCGTGCCAAACCAGAAACTGAAAGGAGCAGTATCAAATGCCTTCGTCGAACTCGTTGACCTTTATCCCACTTTAACGGAAGCATGCGGATTGGGAATACCTGATGGCTTGGAGGGCCTAAGCATGACACCCTTGCTCGATAAACCCCACCGATCTTGGAAAACCGCCGCATTTAACCAATACCCTCGCGACTATACGAAAATAAAGCACGAGAAGCATGGCGATGTAATGGGCTACTCAATCAGAACAGATCGCTACCGCTATGTGGAATGGCGAGACTGGAATAGCAGCGAGGTGCTTCATCAAGAATTGTACGACCATTCTACGGATCCCCATGAAACCATCAATCAGGCGGGGATCGAAGAGATGGCATCCGCCTTATCCCGTCACCGAGAAATATTGAGAGACGGCTGGCAAGGAGCATTGCCCAAGAATTAGTCTCATCTGAAGCCTTTCCGAAAAACTTAATGAACAGCATCGAAATCCTGGAATCACTCGCATCCGGCAAACGCGTCATAGGCACCTTGCTTACTAACGCTTCCCCATATTGGCCTCAGAAGGTCGCTGAGCTAGACTTGGATTTTGTCTTTATCGATACCGAGCACATCGCCTTCGATAGAACTCAGGTATCGAGCCTTTGCCACAATTTCAGTGCCCGAAACATCGCCCCCTTCGTTCGTATTCCCAGCCCCGATCCCTATCAAGCGAGCATGCTTTCCGATGATGGCGCTTGCGGCATTATCGCCCCCTACGTGGAAACAGTGGAGCAAGTTAAAAAGCTGGTCGGGGCCGTTAAGGTAAAGCCAATCAAAGGGAAGATTCTCTCTCAGCTTCTGGACGGGTCCGAATTCAAGTCGGAAGAGTTGAAAACATACATTGAGGAAGCCAATTCGGACAAGATCTTGGTCATCAATATTGAGAGCGTACCTGCCATAAACGCTTTAGATGAGCTACTTTCCGTTCCTGGAGTAGATGTAGCTCTCATCGGTCCCCACGATCTGTCGTGCAGCCTCGGCGTACCCGAGCAGTACAGACATCCGAAGTTTCAAGAGGCTATCACCACTTTTATCGGTAAAGCCCAAGAGCACGGCGTTACTCCCGGCATCCATTTCTGGTCCGATCTCGATCAAGAGATCGCTTGGTGCCAGCAGGGTATGAAATTTCTGATACATGCGGCCGATATAATCACCTTTAGGGAAACGATGCAACGCGACATCAGCACCATCAGGAAACGGCTCGGCGACGAAGTAATCAAAGATAAAGCGAATGCTCTAAACATATAACGATCTGTTTTGAAAAGGAAATCTCTACTACTTATCCTGTGCTTGGCTATTGCTCCGCTTCATAGCCACGGCAATGAAACCGTTCCATTCTTGGACTGGCAACCTCTTGCCAAACTGCCACCCGTGGGAGAACAGACCGAATCTCTCGGAGTTGCCGGCCCGTATGTAGGCACCCACAACGATGCTCTTATTGTAGCCGGGGGAGCCAACTTCCCGAAACCCTACTGGGGCGAAGACAAAGTTTGGCATGACGATATTTGGGTCCTTGAGAAATCGGGAAACTGGACACCAGGCGGCTCGCTTATGCGCCCGCTCGGCTATGGAGCCTCGCTTTCACTGCCGCAAGGAGTTCTTTGTATCGGCGGCAACGATGCCGAACGAACTTACGATGATGTCTTTTTACTGAAATGGAACCCGAACACTGGGGCTGTTCAACAAGAGAATCTCCCGAATCTGCCCACCACCATCGCGTACACGATGGCGGCAACGTTGGCCAACAAAGTGTACATCATGGGCGGAACCGTGACCAACGCCCTAAGCTCGGCAATCAACAAAATATGGATGCTAGACATGGAAAATCCGGCCGATGGATGGGAGGAAAAAGCAGGTTGGCCAGGGCCCGAAAGAGGATTCCAAGTGGTAACGACTCAGAATAATGGATACGAGGACCGCATATTCCTCTTCAGCGGACGGCGAGAGAAGGAGAATGGCGATATAGAATTTCTTAAAGACGCCTATTCTTACAGCCCTTCGTCAGACTCCTGGTCCAGGATCGCCGACTCCCCCGATTGCATGATGGCTGGCGAAGCCATACCCGTAGGCGAAAATCACATCTTCGTAGTCGGCGGAGCAGATGGATCTCTATTCCATAAGGCCGACGACTTGAAAGACGAACATCCTGGCTTTCCCAAAAGAGCCTGGGCCTACAATGCTCTAACCAATACCTGGCAAGATGGTGGCGCCATTCCCCAAAATCACGTCACGACTCAAATCGCCAAGTGGGGCGACGCCTACATAATCGCGTCAGGCGAAGTTCGTCCTCGAGTTCGAACGCCACAAGTTTGGGAGATCGTTCCCGAAACCGCTGCTACATCCTTTGGTGCCCTGAATTGGACAACCCTCATCCTTTACCTCGGCGGTCTTGTAGTTGTCGGCTATGTTTGCGCTCGCGGCACGAAATCTTCCGAGGACTTCTATCTTGGAGGCCACTCTATCCCGTGGTGGGCCGCTGGTATGAGCATTTTCGGGACAACGTTAAGCGCCATAACCTATCTGGCGCTACCAGCAAGAGTGTATGGCACAAGCTGGTCGGTAATTATTCTCAATGCGGGGATCGTTATCGTCGCTCCTTTGATAGCCCTCATCTACGTTCCTAAACTGCGACGGATTAACGCAACCACGGCTTACCAATACCTTGAGGAGCGCTTCGATGCGGGTCTGCGGCTTTTCGGAAGTGCCTCTTTCATCATACTTCAGCTTTTTCGCATGGGCATCGTAGTCTTCCTGCCCGCCCTCGCCCTTTCGGCTGTGACGGGTTTCAACCTGACTCTTTGCATTCTGCTAATGGGCCTGATCGCCACGGTGTATACAGCTTTTGGAGGCATTAAAGCGGTCATTTGGACCGACGTCATTCAAGTAATTGTCCTCGTAGGTGGAGCCTTGGTGGCCCTTGCCATCATCGTCTTCAGTCTGGATGGGGGATTGTCTACGATGATTTCCATTGGCTCCGAAAACGGGAAATTCGCCATGCCCGCATTGGAATGGTCATGGACGGGCGATGCCCTGCTCGTCCTGCTACTTGGCGGCATCTTTTCCAATGC
>DKNL01000174.1 GCA_002474325.1 Opitutales bacterium UBA7389 | reverse complement strand
TTGCCACGCCCAATGTTCATCATATTTCGCTCCTTGCTGGATCCAATTGTAGATGATATTCTTTTCTGCGTCGCTTAATATCTTTTTGGAATCCACCGGTGGCATGCGTTCTTCCGAAAATTCGCTGTTCATCAAATAGACGACTTCGCTGGCCATGGGATCGCCGGGGGCTATGGCAACGATTCCATCTACATTCTGGTAAGCTCCGTCAGCAGTGTCCAAGCGTCGACCGGCTTCCCTGGTATTCTCGTCTGGACCATGGCACTCGAAGCAGTTTTCGCTTAGAATGGGGAGAACGTCGCGACTGTAATCGACGGCTTCCTCGGCCAAGACTGTGACGGCCGTCGATACAGATAGGTAGGCAAACTTGCAATATCGGTACATTTTAAGTGTGAATCGGGGCATGTTAAGCGAGATGCTAAGTTTACTCTGTTAGGAATCAAGGCTGATAGCCCGAATTGAACCCCAGTTTGAATTTACGGTATTTACTCCGATTTTAGCACGGTAAGCGGCGATGATTTTCATTTCTGTTCACTCCTGTGGATCGACCAGCTAATCATGAAAAAAGCGTCCCCACTCATCCATCTTGCCTGCCGCTATCTTATATACCCGAACCTCGATGATAGGCTTTTCATGATGCCCCGAAATTGCGATCGGGGTAGTGCCGAAGATTATGAAAACCGCTGCCGAGATATTGAGTGAAATACGAATTAGGTTATTCATAGAATAGGCCTGTAAATGCTACAGAGGTGACTCGGTATCAATCAAAGAAAAACCAGGCCCGACATTTTTAAACGTGATTCAGTGTTTGCAGCTCTAACCAGTACCGAATGTCAGCTTCTGGGCGAATTCATGGGCCCATATGGTATCCATCAAGTCTTATGAGCAGAGCGAAGAGGAGAGTGCTATTCGGAGAAGTGAAGCTACTTGCAAAGGATTTTCTCGGACGTTTATGGGTGAGGTATAACCGCTGCTGGAGCGTTCGGGTAGATGGTTAATTTGTTTGGATTGGGATTGGACTCCTTCCGACTTTTGTGAAAGGGATCAATCTAGATATCCAGTTTCTTATGACAAACCTCGCCGTAGTGAATTACAAAGACGAGACGGGAGCCGTTGAGCTCCGGGAATTCGAAAAGCCATCTATCGACGAAGATGAGGTGCTCCTGGCCGTCGAAGCCGTGAGTGTTTGCGGGAGTGACCTGCACCAGTGGCAAGCTTTGCACAGTTGGCCGGTGGCCTATCCTGTGGTCCTGGGCCATGAGTTTGGGGGAGTGATTACTGAGATTGGCAAGCGCGTAACCGGATGGATGGAAGGCGATCGTGTCGTCAGCGAGACTGCGGCTGTCATCGATCCCAATAATCCGATGTCGCGAAAGGGTTTGTACAATCTTGATCCGACGCGAAAGGGCTTTGGCTATGGCGTGGATGGAGCCATGACGAAATTCGTTCGTGTGCCAGCGAGATGCCTGCACAGAATTCCGGATTCCCTTCCATTTGAGAAAGCGGCCCTCACCGAGCCCTGTTGCGTTGCCTATAACGCGGTCGTAAACCAGTCGGAGATCAAGCCGGGTGATCGCGTGGTCGTATTGGGCCCGGGTCCCATCGGGCTAGTGTGCGCGGCGATCGCCAAGCTTTGGGGAGCGGAAGTTGCTGTGGTCGGGTTGGAATCGGACAGTAAGCGGCTCGAAGTCGCCAAGGCCTATGGGTGCGAAGCGATTGTCGGCGATCTGGATGAATGGGCTTATTCGGGTGATGGCCTAGGCGTAGATGGCGTTATTGACGCCGCCGGCGTGTCCAAAACCTTGGAGATCGCATTGAAGATCACGCGTCCTGCTGGCTGGATCAGTAAAGTGGGTTGGGGGCCCCAGCCATTAGACTTCTCTTTGGATCCGCTCGTCCAGAAGGCGATAACTTTGCGAGGTAGCTTTAGTCACAACTGGCCGATTTGGGAACGGGTCATTCGCTTGATCAGCTCGGGTCAGTTGAACCTAGATCCAGTGATCGGAGGTGTGTGGCCATTAGAGGGGTGGCACGAAGCCTTTGAAACCATGCACTCAGCTGAAATCGTCAAAGCGGTACTGAAGCCATGAGTGAGGAGGAAAGTATCGGCTATTGAGTATTCTTGTAGGAGCGGCTTCACGCCGCGATTCCGATCGAATGGGATTTTGCGCGAGACTCTATCCACAAATAGGACTTTTGGATCTATTGGTTAATCCGTGACTATCCGCGTAATCCGTGGGAAATTAACATCATGCCAAAATTAGCCGCTTTTCCTAAAGCCTGGATGGATCCACTTTGTGTTGACGGATCCATGTCACTAAATGAGTGGATTGATCTATCCGGAAAGCTCGATGTAGACGGGCTCGAATTTTATAGCGACTTTCTTGATCTCAAGGACGAGTCGGGTTGGTCGGATTATCGAAAGCGTGTGGAAGATCAGGGCCGCTCTATTCCCATGCTCTGCTGCTCTCCGGATTTCACTCATCCGGACCCGCAATTTCGACAGGCGCAAGTCGACGAAGAAAAACGGTGGACCGAAATGTGTCACGAGCTAGGCGGCAATTACTGTCGTGTGCTGTCGGGGCAGCGTCGCCCAGAAGTATCTCGCGAAGATGGGGTGGCCTATGCAGCGGAGTGTATCGAGGCCTGCATTCCTCATGCGGCCGAAAGAGGAATCACGCTGATCATGGAGAATCACTACAAGGATAATTACTGGACGTATCCTGAGTTCGCTCAGCAGATGGATGTCTTTTGTCAGCTGGTGGATCGGATTGAGTCGCCGCATTTCGGTGTAAACTACGATCCCAGTAATACGATCCTGGCGGGGGAAGATCCTCTTGAACTGCTGGAGCGGGTAAAGGAACGGGTGGTAACGATGCACGCTAGCGACCGGTTTCTACTGGAAGGAAGCCTGGAGGATCTGCGTAAGGAAGAAATGGATAGCGTTGGTTATGCCCAACGGTTGAACCATGGGGAAATCGGCAAGGGTCTCAACGACTACGACGCGATTTTCGGAACGCTCAAATCGGTCGGATTCGATGGATGGATCAGTATCGAGGATGGTGTCGATGGATTCGAGCAAATGCAACGCAGCGTGTGTTTTCTCAGAGAGAAGATCAAAGCGGTGTTTGGTTAGATGCGATCCGCTCTCTAATTTTTGAAAATCGTTCGCCAGGCTCACTGAATAGCTCTAACAGGCGAGCAGGGTCTCGCTGCTCGGGGACAGGTGATTGAGTCGAAAATTGGAATGAGCAATTTGCCCTTGGAGTATTCATCTCGATCGAAGCTAGCGATGTTGAATTTGTTTTTCAATATCGTTGACCCGCTAGCGGGTTAACTAGTGTTCTCGGAGAACGAGGCCATTAGGTATTCGCGCTGCGAACATTAAGTTTTCCGCCCTGGCATAATTGATTTGGATGCCGCATTCGATTAGTAGGTTAGGGTTGATTGCGTGCGGGGCGTAGCTGAAAGCATGGCCCTGTCCTCAATCGGCCGTTAGGGTGCTAGTATTATTTCTCGGGCCACTTGAGACAATCGGCTCTACCAATTTGTTATTTCCGTTTATCTCGCGCTTGCGCTATATCGTAAATAGGATGATTATGCCCAAACGTATGGAGAATAACGATCCAAAAGTGTTAAAGGTTGGTATGATTGGAGGGGGCTCTGGCTTTAT
The DNA here is from genome assembly GCA_002474325.1 of Opitutales bacterium UBA7389. Lineage (GTDB taxonomy): Bacteria > Verrucomicrobiota > Verrucomicrobiia > Opitutales > Opitutaceae > Pelagisphaera. The sequence continues at coordinate 2,150 of DKNL01000174.1, read as the reverse complement.
ATCCAATGCCCACCAGAGGGCGATATTTATGGACGGGACCCGTCGCGTTGTTAGCGGGGCTTTATCCTCGAATGTAGAGAAGGCTAAAGAGGCAGTGGAAAATTGGCCGTACCCGATCGAAGGATACGATAATTATGACGAGTTACTGGAGGCGGAGTTGGCAAAGCCCGAGAACGATCGCATTGACTACGTCCTCATCCTGACTCCGAACCATGTCCATTTCGATCCGGCCAAGAAATTTCTTGAAGCGGGTATTCCCGTACTTTGCGAAAAGCCGCTCACTTTTACCTTGGAAGACGCCAAAACGCTGGCTGAGATCGTCCAATCGAAGAGGATTCCGTTTTGCGTCGCCCACACATACTTGGGACATTGGACGAGCCGACTGGCCAGGTTCATTGTCCAAAGTGGGCTAATCGGCGAGGTGCGCTGGGTAGATGCCAGTTATCTGCAGTCCTGGATGGCCATCCAGTCCCGAGATCCCGAATTCGTCAAGACAGCCTGGCGGCTGGATGCTTCGAAATCTGGCCTAAGCAATTGTGGGGGAGATATTGGAACGCACGCGCTGATGCAGCTCCGTTATGTTACGGGATTGGAAGTCGTTTCTTTGAGTGCCCACATGGAATCGTTGACGCCATTGTCGGAATCCGTTGAGCAGCCGCTTGACGATCATATTACAGTCTATTGCCGCATGAGCAATGGGTCGCCAGCTCTGGTTCGAGCTACGCAAATCGGAGTGGGTCACAAGAATGATCTTAGAATCGAGGTTAATGGGGAACTTGGCTCCATCCGTTGGGCTCAGGAAGAATCCGAGAAGCTAGAAGTCTACCTGATCGAGCAGCCAGAAAGGACTTACTATCGCGGTGGCATTAAGCCGAACGACGGATTTTTCGGAGATATCCCTCAAGAATTACTGGACGAGCCCACGATTCCTTGGGGGCATTCGGAAGGCTTTCACGATGCTTTCGCACGTTTGCATCGCTGCTTCGAAGCGGACGTTCGAGCTTTTCAAAAAAGCGAGTACGAGGCAGGAGATGGATCCAGTTACGCGACCGTTGACGACGGAGTTGTGGGAATGAGCTTTATTAAAAAGGCAGTTGAGAGCAGCCGCAACGGCAACGCTTGGGTTGATTGTTGAGGCAAAAAGCGAGTCGATTTTTAGTACGTAAGAACGGGTTTATCCCGCGATAATTGCGTATTAACTTTTTGGGAAATCGCGGGTAAACCCGCTCCTACGTCGGAATACGCCCCTACTGCCCAAAAAATGTGTCGAAATTAGCTGATTATTGGGTAATATTTGTATAGTGCCATGGCCTAGTTCTCGAACATTGCATTTTTCCCTGAATTCGGTATTTTAGATAATCCCCATGAACAGACGGCTCTTTTTAAAATCCTCGTTTGCGACCTTGGCTCTGCCGGCATTGGAATCCATAGCTGCGAAATCGGTTGGAGTGGTTAAAGCCTCCGCTTCCGGCCCGCCCATGAGAATGGTGTGCATTGGTAATTCCTTCGGGATGTACCCTAAGGATTTCTTTCCGACTGAGACGGGGGCGAATTACGCCATGACTCCCTTGCTCGCTCCAATGGAGCGCCACCGTCGAGACTTTAACATCTTTTCCCATCTCGACCACGATGTGAAGGGAGGCCACTTTTCTGTACACACTTTCCTCAGCGGAGTTAAAATGGCCGACGCGAAAGGAATGCCGGAGGGCAACATTTCCATCGACCAGCGGGCTGCTGAGCATGTTGGAGCGGCGACACGCTTCCCGTCTCTGACCATCGGTTCCGAAGATGGATTGCACGGTGGCTGCCATATGTGTTGGACGCGAACGGGCGTGCGTGTACCTCCCATCGAGGGGCCGCGCGAGCTTTTCCGAAAGCTTTTCATCAACGAAGGGGAACGGGCCAAGGAGCAGGCCGCGCATAGTTTGGAGCTGCGTGGTTCCATCCTCGACTCCGTGCTCTCCGACGCGAAAAGCCTCGAGCGAAGACTTGGGGGACAAGATAAGGAGAAGCTGGACGAGTATTTAACTTCGATCAGAGATGTGGAGGTTAGCCTAGAGCTGGATAAGCGCTGGTCTAGAGTTCCCAAGCCGAAGACGCAGATGGCCGAGCCGCAAGATCGCAGCCTCGTTGAAGACATTCCAATCATG
>DKNL01000016.1 GCA_002474325.1 Opitutales bacterium UBA7389 | reverse complement strand
GGATCAAAAATCTCCCTCAATCGATCGTCGTTTTTAACCAAGACCTTCTCGATGACACCAATCTTGTTAGTTTGACCGGTATCTTGGACATGGATGCGTCTTTCGTGAATGGATTTTCGTCAGAGGACGGCGTGAGCGGCGAAATACGTGCTCGGGGCATGGGGGTGTCATCAGGTTCAGTTCTATTAGTCGACGGCTTTGAATCTTTGGCAACGAACTCCATCATACCGATAGTAGGAGTTGAGCGTATTGAAATTCTCAAAGGACCGAATGCAGTGCTGTATGGCGAGACCAGTCCCGCTGGCGTAATAAACAGAATAAGCAAACGGCCGAGTTTCGACCGAGCTTTTGGATCAATTACCGCGGCTATCGGCGATCCCAATACAAACTCGAAATATTCAACCGATTTTTCGATAGATTACTCAACCCCAATAGATTTGAAGTTTTTCCCGGAGGAATGGGGTGAGTTCGCGTTTCGTACAGAAATACAGGATGCAACGAGGGCACTCGTGAAGGATCAGGCTACAGCTAAGGCTTTTACAGCCTATAACGCTCTCAGCTGGCGCAAGGGAAACACATCTTTAGACCTTGATTTTACGTATGGAAGAACAGCCGCTGATGTTCCATGGGCAATCGGTATTATGGTTGATAATGGTGGTTTGGGCACCAACGGCTTTGCAACTGGGACAAGAAGATATGGGTTCAACAAGCCGGATGGGTCCTTTCATAAAATCGATGAAGCTCACGGCTTACGCTACACTCCAAGTGGAACAAGAACAGGTGATGATGATGCAAGAAAAACCGAAAATCTAGCTTACAGAGCAGATTTCCAGCATCGGTTTAGCGAAAGGGTTTCGTTCCGCTCGCAGCTAAAATATGAAGATTTTCAGATCGACCGGATGGAAAACTTGATTTTATCCGGATCAGATGAGTGGCCGGTTAATAAAGATCCAGATACCGGTAACTTAGTTATCGGATACACAAATCCAGACACAGGAGAGTTTTTGCTAGGGAAACGACCTGGTCGGGTTTACGGATTAGAAAAATTCGACGGAGGTATTGGGGCGTTAGACTGGTTAGTTCCAAGACGACCTAGATATCGACATGAAGACCGCCAACGCATCGACATGAGAAATGAAATTCTAATCGAAGCAGAAACGGGCGGCTTAAAGCATAATCTGCTCGCAGGGTACCAAATACAGGGGGACCGGGGAAGTCGCACTAGAGTCGAAGTACGCAATCCTGGCAGTTTCCCTAATCCAGAAGATGTCGCCAATTACCCAGAGAATGGCAAATGGGAATTTGTGAGCACGATAGATCCAGTGGGCGGCGGGCCTTTGAACTTCCCTGCTAGCTCTTATCATGATGCACAGACTGGAGGGGCCTTCGTTCCTCGGGCGGACTACACGCAAATCCGACCAAACAACGTCGGAAAGGACACCAGCTCTTTTTATATCAACGACCTAATTTCTGCGATGGACGATAGGTTATTTATCAATTTGGGTTATCGCATCCAGGAAGACAAGGATGTGCGAAGCAGCAATGTTAGGGAAGCTGATGGTGATCCGATCACATTAGGAGCTCTTTATCATCTCAATGATCAACGGTCGGTTAGTGTATATGCGAATGGTAACGAGACGTTTCAGCCAGTTTATACGGTCAGCGACGACGGTTATGACCTACCTCCTATTACTGGAGATCAATTAGAATTCGGGCTCAAAGTAGACCTGGGAGCACAATTAGGAAGGCGTCCAGGATTGCTTACTGGCAACCTCACTTATTTCGAATTGGAGATGGTAAATTTGCCAGTAAATATTTCTGACGACGAGACTCAGAATATATACAGACCAAGTGGGGTTGGCAGAACATCCGAAGGAATGGAACTTTCGTTCTCTTCAAATCCTGCCAGAGGCCTCCGATTTTTCGGTAGTATGGCCTATTTGTTCGACTCCGAAAATCCAGCCTTAGTGCGTCGGGCAAAAGACGAAGCAACCGTCAACTCGATCTCAGGCGGTAAACTATGGCCCGAAAATGTCTCACAGTTTGTAGTCAATGCTCTAGCTCGTTATCAGGTGCTTGAAGGAGATATGAAAGGCTCCTTCGTTTCACTCGGATTAAGATATAATTCAAAGCGGAATAGCGAAGTTGATTTTGGAGGAGGTATAACAAGGGCTTTGCCATATTTGTATCACGTTCCATCGGAGACGAAGCTCAACCTTGGCCTCGGAAGAGAATTCGAGAGAGAGCGAAGCACTTGGAGAGTAGCATTGTTCGTAGATAACCTTACCGATGTCTTGTCTACGGGCCGTTCTATCAATTTCAAAAGTAGCTTTGACCCTGGTCGCACCGTCAGGCTACAGTTCAAAAATAGCTTCTGATTGCTTCCGTTATTATGGGACTTACGGTTAACGTTGAAGGTATTCCAAAAACCTTGGAGTACCTCTAATCGCAATTTTTCACCAATCCCGAAAACGTCTGTCGAAAGCCTCGCTGAAGTGTATATCCACCAGCGAGGTTTTTTATTGGGGACTGGCCAAGCCAAAGGTTAATGATGGTGGTTCTAAACCTAGAAGCTAAGCTGTTTCAACGAGTTTTAAGTCAATCTACGTTACTGATCGAAGCCCCCGGCTACAAATTCATCGCTACAACGAATATATAATGTGGAGGTTCCTTGAGAGTAGCTGCCTTCGGTAAAAACAAGGATGTATTGTCGATTTCGGAGGAGCTGACTCGTTTTGTCACAAAACATACATTTTTAACTATTACACCTAATTGATGAACCGAAAAGTATTCATAACGTTACCCTTTCTTTTATTCTTCTTCGAGCCCGCCCACATGAAGGAAAGCCCGAACACTATTGCAGAATCAATTATTATCCAGGATCGCGAGTTCAATACGGACGCCCTTCCCATATCCCTAACTTTGAACCCCGATTTAGGAATAGTTTCAGCACCCTACTTTAATGCCGAGATCATTCACCGAGCTCGCGACGCCAAGCGAGGCTTGTACGAAATCCGAGGTACGGTGACGCCAAAGGGAGATTACCTAGTGATGTTTCCAGACGGTGGACATTATGGTGGTGCAGGTAAGCGTGGTGAAGGGAAGGTTAACGACATGCTGGCCTACCGATCTAGCGATAAAGGAAAAACTTGGGAGGGCCCAACCGTCGCCTTTGACATCGATTATAACCAACACGGTTTCATCCCGTTTATCCCCAAGGGTTCCGAACGCATCTACGCCTTCGGCACCCAACCAATTTGGGATATGTATGAACCTGAGACACATGGATTGTCGGAAAACGCGCCTATCGGTTACCGTTACTCGGATGACGACGGCCGTATCTGGTCCGAGGTTCGTATCATTCGCCCAAAGAACGATCCCGACTTCCGGGGAATGTCAGTTATGCGAATGACGGAAACAGATTCAGGGACGTGGCTGCTCGGATCGCACGAAGCCGACTGGTCCTATATACCTATAATGACGCGTCAATACTTGTTGCGAAGCGAAGATCAAGGCCGGACCTGGGAACTGCTGCCAGGGCAACGCCATGGCGGTTGGTATGCCAAAGGGTTCAATCGCATGGATGAAGGCCGCCCTATCAACTTGGGAAATGGTAATGTCTTTTTAATGACGCGAACGGCGACAGGATATCTTTGGGGTTCATGGAGCAAGGATGATGGCAAATCGTGGACGTATCCAAAACCCACTCCTTTGGTTCATCCCGATGCGCCACCTATGCTTTTCAAGTTGTCCGATGGCAAAACGCTCATCGCTTTCCATCACAATCGGAGCAAGATTCAAACCGCTGACCTTGCCGGAAACCGATCTCAGCATTACGACCGCTCCGAAATCTGGTTCTCCATCTCTGTGGACGGAGGACGTAGCTGGAGCGAACCACAATTCGTATTCGCGACAGCCCTCGAGCCTTTTTTCGACAATATCTGGCGAGATTTCAATACGTCTTATTTGGATGCGTTTATCGATAACGGCGTCATCAATCTCTTCTGTCCCCATCGCTGGGAACGGGTCCTTTATCTTAAAATTATGGAAAAAGATTTGTATAAGTTTCCAACAAGGAAACAGTTCTTGGACTGATTATTAGCCTTTCAAGTGACGCTTAAAAAGAAATCCATAAACAATCAATAACGCGGCTACCAGCTACTACTCTATAAATAATCTCAATGTTTAAATTTACTTATGCCTTAGTTAAATTGCTCCTTGTACGAATACTATTTGGAACGCTGCTCATGGGAGCGGAAAAGCCATTTGAGATTCAATCCCTCTTTCGTAAGGGCGTAGATGGATACAATAATATTCGAATTCCTGCTATCTGTGTCACCAAAGCCGGAACGCTTTTGGCTTTCGCCGAGGGTCGCGAGGCTGGCGACAAGGGCGACATCGATCTCATAATGCGGCGATCGACAGATGGAGGCAAAACATGGAGTGATATCGAAGTGCTATGGGATGACAGCGATAACACCTGTGGAAACCCTTGTCCGGTAGTAGATCTGGATACCGGTACTATTTTTCTTTTTCTGACATGGAATTTCGGAAGCGATAGCGAGACAGCCATCATGACTGGAAAAAGCGAGCATCCCCGTTCGCCATGGATAACCTTTTCGGATGATGATGGCAAAACCTGGGCCGAACCTGAAAAGCTTCCCCATCTTCGCGAGAGAGAGTGGACCTGGTATGCGACCGGTCCGGGAAACGCTATCCAGCTCACCCGAGGCTCACATAAGGGCCGCTTGGTTATCCCAGCCAATCACGCCGATAAAATCACTGCTAAGAGAGATTCGAAAACCTATCGTTCGCATATCATTTACTCC
>DKNL01000031.1 GCA_002474325.1 Opitutales bacterium UBA7389 | reverse complement strand
CCACCGGTTCCCCCGATTCGAGATAGTCGAGAATGCGCTGGAATGAGGCTTCGTCCGGACGGCGGAAACGCAAAAACAGCACCATCAAGTCGGCACTCGCCAATTCTTCGGTCTTTGTCAGTGAGGTTGCAGCATTGGGATCGATCACCCCATCTTCGTCCAAAGAAAATCCGACCGACACATGAAAGCCAAAATCGCGACGCAGAATTTTGGCCAGCATAGGCATCGACTCTTCCGATCGATATTCCTCGTCGCCTGTCAAGAAGACGACCTTTGGAGGATCGGACGCCATAGCGGAAACGGCCATTGAAAGGGTCGCGAAAAAGGGGACTAAAACTCTAGGCATACGATAAACAAGATCGCAAAATGTAATTCGTTGCAATACGCTAACTGGTCGATTCGATATTTTCGGGCACTCTCCCAACTACCCCATATGAAACGACGCGATTTTATACGACTCACTTCGGCGAGCGCCCTCGGATCAAGCATGCTTGGTGCCTCTTCGCTCTATGACACCCACCACTCTACAAAATTGGACCGATACGGAGGCTGGTTCGGCAAGAAGTTCGAGGCGACGGGCTTTTTCCGCGTAGAAAAGGACAAGCGTTGGTGGATCGTTACTCCAGAAGGTAACGCGTTCCTTAGCTGGGGCATCAACCATCTTTACCCAGATCTGTGGAAACAGGACTACAATCGTAAAGCCTGGCAAAAGAAACTAGGCATTGAGAATCTAAACGGCCCCGAGTTCAACAAGGTGCTTAGGAATTGGTTCTTGGGCGTCCGTGAACAGTGGGGTTTCAACACTGTGGGCGTGCACAACTCGCTGAATATCATAAATACTCCACGCCCGGAGATGGCTTACATGCAGCCAATCCATTTCCTCAATATCCCCCACTGGAAAGGCGAGATTCCGGACAGCAATTTTGTCGATGTGTTTTCCTCCGATTTCGAGCGCCATTGCGACCGCATGGCCAAGGAGGTCGCGTTTCCGTTAAAAGACGATCCCTACCTACTGGGCTATTCCATGACCGACTGCCCATTACTCACCGAGGAAGATCTAAGGGAACGAACCGACACGATCGGAGGCGCCCGGAGACCTTCACGCATTGGTTGGCCAAGACGACTTCGCAACTTGGGAAGCGACGCGCCTGGAAAGCGGGTTTACGTCGAGACAATGAAAGAGATTTATCGCAATCGCATCAAAGATTACAATACGAATTATGATACGAAATTCAAGTCATTCGACAACCTAGCTTCCACTAAAAACTGGCGCCCAAAAACTCAGTTATCCAACGCCAACGAGTCCCGCGATAACGTAATATTCCTCCAGCGCGTCGTGGACAAATACTATGAAACGACCCGCAACGCGATCCGCCGCTACGACCCGAATCATATGTTTGTCGGGGATAAGCTAAACGCCAATACAGATTCGCTAGATACGGTTCTACCGATCACGAGCAAGTACACCGAGATCATCATGTATCAGATGTATGCCCGCTACGAGGTTCAGAAGCCTGGACTCGATCGTTGGTCAGCCCAAGTCGACAAACCCTTTATCAATGGAGATGCAGCCTTCACGATGACCAAAGACACTATGCCAAGACCCTACGGCCCGGTCGCCGACAACCTAAAAATGCGAGCGGAGTGGACAGAGGAATTTTTCCGTTCAGCTTTCGCCCGTTCCGATTTCGTAGGCTGGCATTATTGCGGATTGATCGATGCCTCGCAGCTCGTTCCCCGCAAATTGGATCGCCAGCACTCAGGTTTACTAGATGGCTGGGGAAATCCCTACCCAGCACTCGAAAAGGTTTTAAAGAGCTGCTCCAGCGAGATCTACTCTATCGCCCAGCAAAACTAAATCCTGGTCGCTCGATACGTGTCGCTAGACCCCAGCTTCCAACGCCGAGCCTCTAGTATCCGATAATCGAAACTAGCTAACTAAGCCTCCAGTCTTTCCGGTACTCTCGCTTCACATAGTGCTCAGCTTTTCGAGAATTGGTCACGCGCATCTCTTTGGTGTCCCAATGGATTTTCTTACCTACCCGATAGGCTACATTGCCCAAGTGATTGGCCTCGGTGAGCAATCCCGAATACTCGAAGTCACACATGGTCAGAGTGCCTCCTTTGCATGCGTCAACCCAATCTTGGTGGTGGCCGCTCGGGGAGCGGGGAATAAAGGGATCCGGTCCTTTGAAGCCTTCGAATTTTTCTTCCGGAAGCAAAACGTGATTCCTGTAGTCGGACAGCAACATGCCTTTGTCGCCAACAAACAGATGTCCGTTGGTCCACTGGGGAATTCCGTTTTCCTTCCAGATCTGCGGTTTATCTAAACCTTGGTACCAAGTCAGTTTCACGGGCGGCAAATCGCCTCTCGCTCCGTATTCATAAGTCGCCTGCATAGAAGCGGGAGCCATGGCATGATGAGGCTTTGGCCCATTCGCTTCTATGGTCAGCGGGGCATCCAGCTTCAAAGCCCAAAATGGTAGATCTATCCAATGACTGCCCAGGTCCGACATAGTGCCATTGCCGAAATTCCACCAGCGATACCATAGCGGGCCTTCGAAATAGTTATGGTGAAAGGGCGTTTCTGGTGCGGGACCGACCCAGAGGTCCCAGTCCAGACTTTTCGGAACGGCCTGGGTTTCCTTGGGGGAGTCGATCACAATATAACGATCATTGGCATCGCGAGCCGCCTGCTCGCTAGCATGCCAGCCCCAGGCCCGAGAATTCCAAACGTGGGCCTCACGCACTTTGCCAATGGCTTCGGATTGAATCAGCTCGACCACACGCCGATAGTTGTCGTTGGCGTGGTTCTGAATTCCCATCTGCGTAACCACATTAGCATTACGAGCGGCCATGCGGATAACCCGGGCTTCTTCTATATTGTAGGTGAGCGGCTTCTCGCAATAGACATGTTTTCCCAATTGCAGCGCCGGCAATGTAGCGAAGGCGTGGCTGTGCTCGGGAGTGGATATCACAACCGCATCGAACTCCTTCTCGTGATCAAACAATTTCCGGAAGTCGGCTTCCCTTCGAGCCTTAGGTTGAAATTTAGAAACTAGATTGAGCTTCAACTGATCGACTTCACAGAGGGCGACGATATTCTCCGCAGCAAAATAGCCGGTGTTTCGCTGTCCACGATTGCCGAGGCCGATCATGGCGATGTTAAGCCTCGAATTCAAATTGTGGCCACGCACGATATTGGGCACCGCTATGGTGGCCGCTCCTGCAACAGCACTGGTTCTTATAAAGGATCGACGATTCATGGGCTTGGCGGTCATAGGGATATACTAATTTAGATCCGCTAATATCTGCTACCCACATGTGCTACAGTTATATCGCCTCTTAGTCAATCTTTCACAGCGGACTCAATACACTGGGCCAATAATTAGGTTTCATCGTGACATTCCTGATCTAGGCGTGCTTCTATTATGCGTGAAGACCATATTACCTGCCCTTTTTATTAGCCTGGCCCTGTCCCTAGCCATTTGCTCAGCGGAAGAAACGAATGCTTCCGAAAAGCCTACCCCGTTTACTAAACTCTTTAAACTCTCCGATTTTGAAACCAAAGGGAATTGGATGGAGGAGGGAAGAGACGTTCTCCACCTTAAGCCTCGCGAGGGAGAAACGGGCTGGAAGCGTTACGATGCCTACCTTTGGTTTCCGGAACAGTACCAAGATTTTGTCTGCCGCTTTGACTTCAAATTGGGTGACGGCGGAAATTCGGGATTCTACTTTCGCATTTCCGACCAGTCGGACGCCACTCTGCACGGATTCGAAATCCAATTGAAAGACGACTACGGAAAAGAAGAAATGGGTCCTCACGACGTCGGCGGTGTCATCAAAACTTCAGGACCGAAAGTAAATGCGGTCAAACCCGCGGGAGAATGGAACGAGATGATCGTTCGCCTAAAGGGTTCCCGGCTCATGGTTAAACTCAATGATCAGACCGTCCAGCAAGTGAATCTAGAGAAGGCGCGGCCTGAGGGCAAACCGCTCGCCAAAAAGGGCTGGATAGCAATCCAAGATCACGGCCAGGAGTTCTGGGTTCGGAAAATCCGCATCAGAGAATTCTGAATACGTCGTTGTAATCAGTTCCTTCGAATTAATTAATTGACGTATTATGCAGGGAGGCTTGGCATCGCATCGTGAAGAGTAGCACAGGCATCCTGCCTGTTCAAGACACAGGCTGGAAGCCTGTGCTACATTTTATCACGGAGTACCGGGCCGATCCTCCCTGCCTTTCAATGATCTAGATGCTCGTACAGGCCGCAGGTCCCTCCTGCGAAAGCATACAAAACCTAGGGCATCTGTGTGTCGACCGGCTCGTACCACTCGCCGCGCAGCCAGTCCACTACGAGACCAATCTGTTTCTCGGTTAGGGTCCCTTCCTCACCGTAAACCGGCATCCGATCGTTCCCGCTGCCATAAAAACGCGGGTGCTCCGGATTCTTGATAAATTCGATCATGTATTCGCGTGACATCCACCCGGTCAGATCGGGTGTTCTGCTCTCGGAGCTCTCTTCCCCATCCCACCCGTGACAGTCGATACAGGCTTCGTCCAATCCGGTAATTCCATCCCAAAAAAGGTCAGACCCTTCCCGGATCAAATCGGAATCCGCATCGTCCAACCCCTTCTGGCTTTTCAGTTCCGCCTGGGCCGAAACCGCAGCGACCACTTTGGCAAGTTCCCCCTGGCCTGTCGGGGATAGGTCACGCAGTCCCATCACATACTCCACCATCCGGCTCTGATTCCCACCGTCTCGATCAACGAAGTGAGTACCCCCGAAGTACTTGGCCGTGGCAATCTGGTCCGGATCTACAAAACCAGCAAGCCACTCCCTACTGCCGACTCCCTTTAAATCAGGCGCTGATTGCGGCTCTTTTAATTCGCGTCCCAAGCCATCCATTCCTCCGTAAGCGTGGCAGCTCGCACACTTATCAGCGAAAATCTTGGGGCCCTGGGTGTAAGGATCGCTACGAAGTAGGGATGTGGCACCACCCTGAGGAATACCCGCCGGAGCATTTGCCAGTACTCGAATGCGTTCGGCGTCTTTGCGGGCCTGCTCCTGGGCAAATTGAAACTCTTCATCCTTCGCGTCCTTGGCGTAAGCTATGTACGTCAAGTAGACAAATCCGCCCAACAGGGTATAGAGGAATATGAGATTGAATCGGTGACCCTGTTTCCAGCGACCGATAAACGGCATCAGGAAAAGCAGCCCCACAATGAACGCGGGAATGTAGATACCACCCCAAAGTACACCCTCACCCTTGAAGTACTTGAGGAACTGGAACAGGAACATGAAATACCAGTCCGGACGGGCCGGATATCGTTCTGCTGGATCTGCTGGCGCACTCAAATGCGCCCCATCAAACCACAATACAAGGCCTAGAATAGCAGCCATAACCGCGAGTGCGGCTACGAGATCCCGGAAGACCTGCTCCGGCCAGAATGGCGTGTCGGCTCTCCGAAAAGGTTTCTTCGCCTTGATACCGTGGCGTCTGAACAAATATATGTGGACTACTATCAGTAGGATTAGGAGCCCTGGAAGGACACCCGCATGCAACGCGAAGAACCGCGTCAAGGTATGATGGCCATAATCCGCCCCGCCAATCACGATTTTCTGCAAGGATTCCCCAATGACAGGCGTGATCGCCACCATGTTCGTGGCTACTTTGGTCGCCCAATACCCTTTCTGGTCCCAAGGCAAGAGATACCCTGTAAGCGAAAGAGCCATCACCAGAAACAGCAACCCTAGCCCGAACCAGTAATTCACTTCTCGCGGAGCCGTGTATGCCTTATCTATGACGACCTGCATCAAGTGCAGTATCAAGAGAACCGTCATTAATTGGGCCGCGTAATGATGGATGCCTCTCAGGAGCCATCCAGCATTCATTTCTTCTTGGATGAAATAGACACTCTCCCAGGCCGTTTGAGAACTCGGGCTGTATGCCATCCAGAGCATAATGCCGGTGGCGAACTGCACGAATATGCAAAACGTGAGAGCGCTGCCCCAAATGTAGCGCCATCGAGGACCGCCGGGAATATTCTCGAAAAGAATTTCGTTAACAATCTTCTTGTAACCAGTACGCTGATCAAGCCACCCAAGTAACGCCTTCATGCAATGGCCTTTTTATCTGCGATGCCCGGCTGAAAATTCTGAAATTTCACCCAAACCTCTCCCTCATTTTCCAATCTCACTTCGAGCGAGTCGAGCCCTCGAGCACTAGGACTGTCTGGCGCCTGTGTCCCTGTCTCCAGATCAAAGGCGCTGTTGTGACAAGGACAGTAGTAATCACGTTCGCTTTCGCGGAATACGACCGCGCAGCCTAAGTGAGGACAAACCACATTGTAGGCGTCGACTTTTCCATCGCTCTTTCGGCACAGATAAATCGCCCCGATAGCGGTGTTGGGAAACTTATTCCAAGCATCCTGCTTATCAGCGTAGATAGTAAACTTCTTTGGCGTACCATCCTCGGGCAACGCATCTAGCAAAGTAACCCGCGTAAAATCGGTATCCCCCTGCTTACGCCTAAGCGGATCCATCAAAACAGCTACACCGGCTGCAATGGGTGGAATCGCTACCACGCCACCAAGACAGACCGATCCAACCTTAACCATAAACTCGCGACGCTCCGCTTTTTCGGGCTTAGCGTCTTCTTCGGGAATAGGCTTTTTTTCGTTTTCCAATTTCGTATTCTCGGAAAGGTTAATATGGGCCATAACGATAGCGATTTGGGAAGAGTGACAAACAAAAAACTTCTTTGCTGCTGAATATTGAATACAAAAAAACCGTACCTCCATCTGCGATGCCTTAATATCGGAGATCTTTTCGTCTATTCCCGCCACTCTTAATTAGGGCAAACAAAGTTGCCCAAAATATGCATCCTCACCTCGTGCCGGATTTGGGGGCTCATGCCTTTTCTCGGTGGCTTTCCAGAAAAGTCGTTTCTATCAATCTTGCCAAGGCCCCAAGGCCTTGTAACTTGCCCACACCGACACCTTTCAAAAATTAGAGATTCTGGCCGACGCCGCCAAATACGATGCTTCCTGCATCAGTTCAGGAGCCAATCGCAAGGGCTCATCCGGAGGCAAGGGCGTTGGATCCACTGGAGAAGTGGGGACCTGTCAATCCTACACACCCAGTGGCCCCTGTGAATCGCTCCTTAAAATCCTTCTCACAAATGTCTGCCTCTACGACTGCCAATACTGTATTAACCGCCGCTCGAGCAATGGGGCGAAAACTTTATCGAGCCCCTTTCGGAACGACTGGGCGGATACGCGAGTTGAGATTGACGGCATACCATTGCTTCAGGAATCGCCGTACAAACGAAGATCCGATCACCCAAAACGACCGGGCTCGAATGACCAAGTCCAGGTATGCTGGCCCTCCAAAGTACCCCTTCGGGATTTTCAGCAGCGGGATCAGCATTCCATGTCGTAGGCAATCAATGGCCTTCTAAAACACCCGTTGCCCCAGGACCTCGGAATCCCGGCCAATTTTGCGATTCGCCGAATGCGTTGGCAGCTAGAGAAACCACGAAAACGAGAATTTGAATGGGCAGCTTTTTCAGGACACGCATTTGGAAATTGGGTTGAGTATAAAGTATCGAACGAGAAGTATTGAGAACTAGCGTGTGCATCTATTTCTACCGTGAGGATAACAAAGCCGTCGATCAATTTCGACATTCATGGGCATCGCCTCTAATTAGCGACCCAGGTTTCAAAAGTTCAATTCATTAGAGAGCGTCCAATAAGTCATAACATGATCAAACTAATCACACTGCTCAACTTACTATTGCTAGTAACCAAAGCAGCATTCGGCAGCGCCCTACAGCCAGCCATCAGTCCAAACGGCAAGCAGATCGCATTTTGCTATCAAGGTGACATCTGGACTGTATCAGCCCAAGGAGGACGCCCTTACAGGGTGACAGTACATGAGGGCTACGACTCTAACCCACGATGGAGTCCAGACGGGAAATATCTGGCCTTTCAAAGCGACCGCTATGGAAACAACGACATCTACTCCATGCCTAGCAACGGAGGAACACCCAACCGCCACACGCACCATTCGGCCTCGGATATTTTGTCGAGCTACACCGAAGATGGCTCCCTCATCTTTTTGACCAAGCGGGTGTATGCCCAAGTCGAACGGGAATACGAAATCTACAAGTCCGACCCCTCTTTGGGCACGCCAACTCGGTTCATGGACGCTTTAGGTTTTGATCCCGTGGTCTCTCCCGATGGGAACAAGATAGCTTTCGTCCGCGGCACTTGCAGAATCGAGCGAGAAGCTTATCGAGGTTCCGCCAATCGCGACATATGGATCTACGATTTATCCAGCGAAGAATACACTAAACTGACCGACTTTGATGGAAACGACTTTTCCCCAAAATGGTTGAATGATTCGACCTTGCTCTTTATATCGTCACGAGAAGGCAAATACAACATCTTCCAGACGACCCTGGATGGGTCGGTGAAAAAATTGACCTTCGAAGAGGCTTTCGGTGTCAACAGTTTTGATCTCAGTCCCAAAACGAAACAAATCGTTTATCAACATGGCTCCGACATTTCCCTGGGCAAAATTGGATCCAATTCCCACTCTTCCTTGGAAATAGAATTATCGGCAGACTTCCGTTTCGACCCTGTTGTTTCGGAAACGATGACAGACAAAGTCGACGAATACGCTGTGTCGCCGGATGGAAGCTTGAGCGTATACGCGATTCGAGGGGATCTGTTTGTAACGCGAAACGACAAGGAGGACGATAGAAGCGTTCGCTTGACGAGAAGCTCAGCTCGAGAAAGGGATGCGATCTGGTTGAACGAGCAAGCTATCTTGTTCGTTTCCGACGCAGATGGACAGAATGATCTCTATCTCATTGAATCGGCCGACGAGGAAGAGAAGAGCCTTTACAAGACCCTCAAAACAAAAACCAGGCGACTTACGGAAACGCCCGAAGAAGAATTCGAACCTATTCTAGCCCCGAATGGCGAACGCCTAGTCTACCGCATTGGAAACAGCCAACTTGTATCGGCAGAGGTTGGAGAGGACGGAGCCCTCTCTGACTCAGTCACTCTACTAGATGGTTGGGCGAGGCCTGCCGGCATAGACTGGTCTCCCGATAGTCGATGGATCGCCTACAGCATCGATGATCTGAACTACAACGCCGAGATCTTCATTCTATCTGTGGATGGCTCCGTGGAACCCGTTAACGTATCGATGCATCCAGGCTACGACTCGAATCCAGTTTGGAGTCGCGATGGGAGCAAGCTAGGATTCCTATCCGAAAGGAATAATAGGGATGCAGACGTTTGGTTCGCCTGGTTAAAGAAATCGGACTGGGAAAAGACGGACGAACAATGGGAACGCGAACGACGACACAAGGAGGATAAGAAAGCGTCATCGGACAAAAATAGCGACAAATCAGAAGATAGCTCCGGAGGATCCGAGGATATTAAGGCAGAAGAAGACAGTGATGAGACAGAGGAGTCCCCTGCCATCGAGATCGATTTCGATAAGATCTATTTGAGACTGGTTCAGGTAACTTCTCAGGCCGGTAACGAGGGGGAGTTCGTTTTTGATAAGGATGGCGAAATGATCTATTTCACGATTGGGAGCCCTGGTAGACAGAACTACGAAACGCAGCGGAATCTCTTTAAAATTCGCTGGGACGGAGAGAAACGAGAAGAGATCATTAGAGACAAGAGCAGTCCAAGAGAACTGAATCTTTCAAACAGCGGCGACCACATCTACGCTTTGACCAAAGGTGGATTACTTAGACGCGTCATTACCAAGGACAACAAAGTTGAAAAACTCTCTATCAAATCTCGTATTCAAATAAATAGCGCTGAAGAGAAGAAGCAGATCTACTATGATGCCTGGCGGGCCTTGGACCGCGGATTTTACGATCCCAAGTTTCATGGCCACAATTTTGCCGCTCTCCGGGACAAATACCTGCCCTTGGCGATGGGAGCATCTACCGCTGAGGACTTCCAGTATACTTTTAATCTCATGCTAGGCCAGCTCAATGCCAGCCATATGGGTATGCGTGGGGTAGATAATCCTAAGGAAACGCAATCCCAAAAATCGGGAATGCTCGGAATGGAAGGAACTAATTCAACTAATGGATACAGATTGACCCATATCGTACCAGACAGTCCGCTAACCAAGGCTTCCCTACCCTTGCAAGTCGACGATGTCATCGTATCCGTTGACCGCGAACCCATTGCAGCGGATGTAAACATACATTCGCTCCTCGCCGACAAAGCAGATACGAAAGTGCTCTTGGGAATTGAACGAGCCGGCGATTCGCTTGAGAGCATTGTCTGGCCTGCATCATCCCTGACAATGGAGAAATATGATGCCTGGGTCGAAAGCCGAAGGGAACTGGTAGATGAATTTTCAAATGGCCGCCTCGGCTATCTCCATATTCGGGCCATGGGCTGGACCAGCTTCGAGCGTTTTCAAACTGAACTGGTCGCCGCCGGGTATAGTAAGGAAGGTATAGTGATTGATGTTCGCTACAACGGAGGAGGCTGGACAACCGACTACCTAATGGCAGTGCTCGATGTGGAACAGCATGCTTACACAATTCCCAGAGGAGCGGCCTCCGATCTGGAAACAGAGCATCGTGAGTTTAAGAACAACTATCCTAGCACCCGACTGCCCTTACCCTCGTCCTCGAAGCCGTCTGTTGCCCTGTGCAACGAAAACAGCTACAGCAACGCCGAGATCTTCTCTCATGCCTACAAGTCTTTGGACCTTGGTAAATTGGTCGGGCAGCCAACATTTGGAGCGGTCATTTCCACCGGTAGCTACAATCTCGTGGATGGTTCCTATATCCGAATGCCGCTACGCGGCTGGTTTGTTAAGAAAACCGGGCTGAACATGGAACTTCACCCAGCCGTTCCCGACATCCTTGTGGAAAATCCACCCGCTTACAAAGGCCTTAATGTGGACCCTCAATTAGAGAGAGCTGTCGAAGAGCTCCTCACGCAGATCAATTCGATCTAATTGACCAGCAGCACCACCAAGAGCGTTTTCTATTGCATCCAACAACTCACTCTCCGCATTCCACAATGGTAGGGCTGATCCCGCTTGGCGGTACCAGGCCTACCATGCTGTATTCGTTCAGCATTCATGTAATCGATAATCTATCGACTTCCCCTTCCACGCGAAGCTCTTTCGTCAAACGCCCGAATGGCTAATTGCTAGGGAAATCGATTCTTCGTTCGGAAACACTTTTTGGTACACCGTCTTAGCTGTAATCGATGCTAACACACAGGCAACGGCGAACCCAACGATCGTCAGAGTGAGCACCCACTTAGGCGGTTTAGCGTGTTCACTCAGATCGGATCGCGTCCCCAAATAGATGAGGGCGAGCGCTAATACCGGGATACCTAAAACCGTTAATGCCTGAGCAAAGGTAATCAAATGGACAACGCTCCCTTCACTCATGAGAGACCCTAGGGCAACTGCCATTCCTATCAGCAGCGCCACAGTCGTCAAATGGCGAGGCCAACCATCGCTCAAGCTTGAACCCTTGCCCACCGAATCCGACATCACAGTTCCGCCGATCAGGGCATTAACAAGGAAAGAGCTTAGGCCACCGGCTAGAATGCCCGCACAGAATATGACTTTCGCCCAAGCCCCGAACAAAGGTTCCAATTGCCGGGCCACATCGCTCACCGAACCTAGCGCAGGAGCCGCCGGATTTCCGTAAAAGGTGCGCCAGGCCGTCAAAAGGATGATCGCCGTAATGCCTCCTAATATTGAAATACTCAATACAGAGTCCGTTAGGCTTTTCTGAGCATCCTGAAGACACCAGCCCTTTTGCTTCACAAGGTAGGCTTGATAGAAAGCCCCACCCACTGAAAAGGTTGTCCCAACCATTCCCAGCAAGGGTAGCCAATCCAGACTCCCTTGCACCGAATACATCTCAAACGATCGCGGGCTGGCGAATACGACAAGGAAGTTCGCTAGGAATGCCAGAATCATAATCGCCACCAAAAGCTTCATGAGCTTTTCCACAACATTGTAGAGATTCTGAGCTAGATATAGGATCGCAACGACAGCAATATTAACGACAACGAGAATTACCGAACGGGCAAACAGGCTTAGCGTGCTCTCCCCCATCAGCGGTTCCATCCCGCCTATCAACGCCAAATTATTCGATGACTGAAACAGGGCTACCAACGTAAACAGCGTAAGGCCGATAGCCACCGCCACGGGTCTCCCAAGTCGACTGGCTAATTCGCTACAAAGGCTTCCCTCGTAAGCTACTCCGAGTCGAGCGGCGAGAGCCACCATGGCGATCATCAGCAAAGCGGCCATGGCGATTACCGGTAGCCCAACAAGCCCAAAACTCGCTCCCACTCGAGAACTGGTAAGGATTGATCCCGGCCCTAGTACCACCGCCGTAACGATGATCGCTGGGCCGATCTTTTTAAGTATCGAATTCATTTGAGGGAACTACCTTTCTATTGCTGATCGCGGGTTTCGGTCGATGAGCTGTTCGATCTCACTGTCAGAAAAACCCAATCCTTCAGATAAATGCTTTTTCATTCGAGGCATCGTTGCTGTCGAACCCGCCAAATTCGAGGATCCAGGTTTCCGGGCCAACCCACCCTCATCGACTTCAATTTCCATCCCAGACAACTCATAGCGCCCGGAACCGAGACGCGAGGCGCAAATCGCATCGGTGACGGCAATGGACCGCTCTATTCCAACGAAGTCAATGTAGTTGCCAAGCGCCACAAAATCCACGTGGGCGCCATCGGGAATAAAGCAAAACCAAAGATGGTCGCGAAAATGGAGGAAGCGCTGCAAGACATTATCATGCCTCGGCATATCTACTGGACAGCCATTTCCAAAATGGGTCACCATGGACAGGCCATTCTCAATCGCCTCATTGAGCGTGTCCAAAGCAGGATCGCAATGACCAGCGGAAACCGTTACGCCCTCATTCGACAGGAATCGCGTTGTCGCCATTCCAGGATCGCATTCTGGAGCCAGTGTGAATAATCGTGTCAAACCACCGGCAGCGTCAAGAAGCCGTTTAGCTCCGTCCAAGCTAGCTTCAACGACTGCTTCCTTTGGATGAGCTCCCACGTATCCAGTTATTGGACTAATGAACGGTCCCTCGATATGAATACCGGCTACCATCTTTCTGGCCAACGCGCTTTGCTCCCTTAAGTTGACCAGCCTCGCTAGCTTGGCCTCCATTCGATCTATCGAGTCTGTGATAATCGTGGCCAGAACTCCATCGACTCCATCCTCGTCTAGAGCTCGGCAAGCAAGCTCGAGTTCCTTACCCTCCAACTCGGAAGCGCAAAAATCAACTCCCGCGTAGCCGTTAACTTGGAGGTCGAATGGCTTCACAGCAACGATGCCGATTCTCTATCCAGGAATAGGTGACAGTTCGGATGGCCCTGCAGTATCGAGGCAGGAACATTCTTGGTTATCGGACCCAAAACCGCCTTCTTAACCGCTTCAGCCTTTCGCTGGTCCGGGACCGTGCAGACGATCATATCGCTCTTCATAATCTGCTGTACCGACATGGAAATCGCCTTCTGCGGAACGGATTCAAAGTCGGGGAACCAGCCCTCGCCCAACTGCTGCTTGCGACAATCCTCATCTAGATCCACAACGATGTAAGGAGTTTCCGTTTCGAAATCAGCTGGCGGATCGTTAAAAGCCAAATGCCCGTTCTCCCCGATCCCTACAAAAGCCACGTCGATCTTGTTTTCGCCGATAAATTGTCCAACTCTGATGCACTCCGCCTGAGCATCCCCTTCTCCATCAAGAAAGTGGAAAGCCTTCAGCGGAAGCGGCAATTGACTAACGAATCGCTGCCACAAGTACTTTCGAAAAGATGCGTCATGGGTAATGGAAATGCCAATATACTCGTCCAAATGAAATCCTATTATCGATGGCCAATGCAAACCCGAACGAGACAAGCTCGATAGCATTTCGAATTGGGAAGCTCCCGTAGCGACTATAATCGACGCTTCACCACGATCTCTCAAAACTTCGCTTACTCTCTCCGCTCCTGCCTGAGCAGCAGCCACGCCCATCGCCTCCTTGGAATCAAATATTTCCGTATTCATTTTTCGTTCCGATCGAATCATACGATCAAGTAAAGATCCTCGGGGCAAGTTCCGAGGCTTTTTAGGTAGCGGGCGATTTCCGAGCGCTCATTCTTGGATAGTTCTTCTGTGGGTGCTCAGAGATCGTTCGCTACCAAATTTAGCAACCAAGCAAACTTCTGGACATTGGGCACAACGGGAAAAACCATTATCCGATCTCCGCAACCATCGTTTCCAGACCTTTGGCGAAATCTACCCAAACTTTTCTGGCCGCTCCCGAATCGTCGACGTCTTTGCCCGCATGTATGGCGGCCATAATATGCGGCTCTATAGATAGCCACCCGTCGTATCCAGTATCCTCTAGGTCTTGGATGATCTTCCGCTGAATCGGATCCTCGTGAGCGTAGCAAGCTACGTAGTCGCCCCCATCGAGTCCTGGCTTGGCACACTTGATGTGAACGTGGGCGATTTCATCACGACATGCTTTATAATAGTCCCAAGTCACTTGAAGATTATTGTCGTGCAAGCTATTGTTTCCCGTATCGAAGATCAGTTTCAGAGCCGGGCTATTCACCGCTTCTACAATCTCCAGATACCCCTCCTCAGATTCTCCGTATCCACTGCAATTCTCGTGCCCTAAGATAACCCCTTCACCTTCGGCAATAGTGGCGAGCTCCTTAATACGTCGAATCGTCTCCTGCTTCCATGCGTCTCGAGCCAATGGCGAATTTTCCGAATTGGGATAAGACATGATCCGTAAAAACCGCGTCCCCGCTTCCCGCATGCGGGGCGCCACGCGCTTTAACTCGTCGATATCCTTGCTGAAATCAGAATCGATCGGACGGGCCCAATTGCCAATCTGCCCGCCAAAACCGACTACTTTAATCCCTTCAGCTTGCAAACGCCCCCAAGTCTCGGCCCACTCCGCGTCATCGAAATCGCACACGTTCTTACCGTCGATAAGCCGTAGCTCGATGGCACTCCAGCCGACCTCCCTTAAAGTAGCGACCTGCCCATCGAGCGATCGTTCCGATTCATCCGCAAATCCTGTAAGTTTAAATGGCATATTTGTATTGGTTAATTGAATAAATTTTTGTCAATATTCTACTACGTAGAGACACGCAGCACTAACTTGAATCTTCACCTTTCGGCTGAATATCGCTCATAAACTAATCTGTCGCTGGATCTCATTGTATCAAACAAATTTCGAGAAGCGAGCCCTTCGGCTAGCTGTAGATAGAACAAAATTGCCTTACTGTCTCACATGATCGAACGGAATCGGATCCTTCCAACCCATTTTCCTAGGCTTCTCTGACAGACCGATAGCGCTTCAAATAGTCCGGATCGATCTCGATACCGAGTCCGGGTCCCGTTGGAACTTGGATTCTGCCATTCTCCAAGCGAAGCGAAGAAGTAGCGCATTCGATTGGTATACGCTCGTAGCCTTTAAATTCAATATGAGCACCCCGATTCGGCATCGCGGAAACCAAGTGCAGCATGTACAAGTATCCTAACCCTCCTGACAGATGGGGGATACAGGTCTTGCCCATCGCATGACCCATTCGAGCTACTTTTAACGAGCGAATGATCCCCCCAAAATAGAAATGATCCGGCTGCACCACATCTATCCCCTCATTGGCTAACAACCAACGAAAGCCATAGATGCTGTGCTGCTGTTCGCCTCCCGCGATGGGAATATCCAAAGCGTCAGTAACCTCCTTGTTGCCATCCAGCCAATCGAAGAATACGGGTTCCTCGAAATAGGCGTAGTTGTATTCCTGCAACAGCTTACCCACTCGAATCGCTTCTTGGGAATCGCGATAGTAGCCATTGGCATCTGAATACAGCGTCATATCATCGCCAAAGGCTTCCCTAATTTTGGGAATGATTTGCTCTGTCCGATCCGAGGGACCCCGGGCATCCAGATCTTTGGTCATGAACATCAGAGCGCCGACTTTAATCTTCACCGCAGTAGCCTGGCTTTTTTCCACCGCTTCTTTTATCAAAGCCACCGACTCATCGACCGATTTATCCCGCCATTCCGTCGCCTGATAGACCGGTATATGGGTATTGTGGATCTCGCCAACCAGTTCACCGACCGGCTTGCCGGCGATGCGGCCCATCATGTCGAGGATGGCAAACTCCATCGTGGCCAAGGGAATTCCGATACCGACGCCGCCAAAGCGTTAATTGAAGGAGAACTCAAGGGCCTTATCCAACAGCTCATCCAAGCGCCTAGCATCCTGCCCCACAAATACATTCTGCACGCGATTTAGAAAAATTGGATAAAGGACACTCATCGTATTGTGCGACTCGGCAATTCCTTCGGCCCCATCCTTGGATCGAACCCGGCAAATGAAGGACCGACCGTCTCTTAAAAGTTCAACCGATTCGATGATCACGGGCTCTTTGAAAAGCTCCCGCTTGAAACCGGGTGCGGATATCACTTCGTCCAATTTCGCGTAATTATCATTTACCGAATCCGCGTTGGCTGATGCTGAACAGGTGGGCAGTGCCGTAACACCGGCGCCAGCCACCAGCGAGGTGGAGAGAAAACGTCTTCGATCGAGACTCATCGTAGTGAATCAAACTAATTCATATGACTTAGAGTTCAATCGTTTCCTCAACGATTCTACAGCGTCAGCAAATCTTCCTCGAGTTTTTTAGGAAAGCCGCTAAACCCGACTACTAAACATGACTACCCATAAGTTCTTTATTCTCGCAGCGGTCATCACGACAATTTCAACATTATCCAAGGCGGAACTTCTCGTTTACGAAGGCAGCGGTGGCATAGGCCAGGGCAAGCACATCGTCTTCATTGCCAACGATCACGAATACCGATCCGAAGAAGCCTGCCCGACCTTGGCGAAAATCTTGGCTAAGCGACACGGTTTCAAATGCACGGTTCTGTTTGGGCTGGACGAGAACGGGGCCATCGAGCCCGGAGGACACGATATGCCGGGAACCGAAGTTCTTGAAAATGCGGATCTCTTGTTTTTCTACTCCCGCTTTATGAATCTTAAGGACGAGCAAGTGGACCCACTTGTTGCCTACTTCGAACGCGGAGGGCCCGTTGTCGGCATACGCACCACCACTCATTGTTTTAACGGCCAGAAAGGAAAATGGGAGAAACTTAACTTCGACTACCAGGGCAATGACTACTACGGAGGAATGGGAGAGCAGATTTTCGGCAATACGTGGCACAAAGAGCGAGGTCAGTCCCATTACGGTTCCAATCATGTGATGGGCTGTCTGATAACACCCGATCCCTCCACTGCTAGCCATCCAATCTTGCAAGGCGTCAAGAGGATCCACGCCTACTCGGGGGCTTACAAGTCGCAACCGCCCGCAGGCGCGACCCCGCTCTTGAACTTGCAAGTCCTTAACACCTTTCATCCGAGCGACGACTACAACACCGAAAAGCCAGCTGTGAATGC
Organism: Opitutales bacterium UBA7389; assembly: GCA_002474325.1. Classification (GTDB taxonomy): domain Bacteria; phylum Verrucomicrobiota; class Verrucomicrobiia; order Opitutales; family Opitutaceae; genus Pelagisphaera. The sequence continues at coordinate 643 of DKNL01000031.1, read as the reverse complement.
CGGCTGGAATCGCGATACCTATACCGCCCCTTCAGGAAAAACGAAGAAGGCCCGAGTGGTCTATGCCTCCTACGGCGCGTCGGAGGACTTGCTTAGCGAAGATGCCCGCCGCTTCCTAATCAACGCCTGCCTTTGGGCCGGGGGCTGGGAATCCAACATAACTCCTAATCTAAACGTGGATGTCGTCGGAAGCTTCAACCCTTCTGCTTACAACAATGGGGCAGGTCTGACTGGCATTATGCCTTCGGATCTCGCTGACTGGAAAAGTCAAGTGATGCCATCCGACGCCAAAATTGGAGGCCTTTCCGATCCTAAGAAAATCGAAAGACTGGGACGCGTCGTTAAGAACCGCCCACACTTGCGAGCCCGCATCGCCGAAGAGCATCCCGAGTTTTTCGCTCCCGGCGGACTACTAGAGGAGTTTTGAGTTTCGAATATATGGATGAAATTGGATCTCAAAGTTCGGATGCCGAAACGGGCAAACCAAACAAAAAAGTCAACCGTTTGGCGCGATAGCGAAGGACTGAGCTTTTTCGTCACCAGATTCGTCGATCCATTGTTGAAGCAAGCGACGATGACGGATGACGATGTCTTTATAACTTGGCAGTGCTACCAGAACATAAAGACATCGTCATCCGTCATC
>DKNL01000093.1:611-3306 GCA_002474325.1 Opitutales bacterium UBA7389 | reverse complement strand
GAAGCGACCTGGCTCATTTCAGAAATGATGAAACACCAGGCGAGCGGAGCAACCCAGCCGCTTTTCCTTCAAGGCGGGGATGGAACCCTAGACTCCGAACTTACTCTGTGGAGCCTCCTGAAATCACTCTGCCAAGAAGTCGATCTAGACGGAGCAGAACGAATGACGGACGTCGAACTCGGTAGACTTGTTAGAAAAGCATTCCCTACTCGCATTTCTCAGATTGCCCGTTCCGATCTGCCAAAAATTGATCCAAGTACTTCCATCCAAACTCTCCTTCTCTATTCGCGAGACTATGCTCTGAACTCCCTGCCAATCTGTGACGAAAGCAACCGACTCACAGGAATGGTAAGCTCAACCGGTATGCTTCGCGGAATCAGCGAAGCGTTGAATCTGGAGCCCGCGGACGAATTAACTGAGCCCTAAACCAACTAGTTTCTCAAACCAAAACATAATCGTGACTCGAGCCAAGGACATAATGAAAAAGCGTTTCATACGTATTAGCACAGTAGATACGCTCAGAGAAACGATAGAAATTATTCTTCACGGAGAAGAGCGCGGATACAATACAGCTGCAATCGCCATCATAAATCAGGACGGGAACTTCGCAGGTGTCATCACGCCTAACCAAGTCGCTCTCGGACTGCTCGGCGACTATGAATCCAATGAAGCTAGCTCCGATCCTGGTAATTTCCATCGAAACCTAGAAAACCGCTTATCGATTACAGTTGACGCGATCCTGAGCCCTGAACAGCCAACTGTCGATCCAGAGACCCCTCTAGCAACTCTCGCCAAGCTAGCAGGGGAATCTGATTTAGATTGCATCCCAGCCCTTTTCGAAGGCCGTATTGAGGGGCTGGTTTTTACAACGGATATTTTTAAAAAAGTGGCGGCAATCGCCCTAAGCCCCGACGACCAAGGAATAGCTCTGGGAGAGGACTACGAATCACTTGAGAGTAGATAAACCGAGCTTCGCTAATAAGCTGTATCCAATATTTTAAGCTATCTTATTGTATTCAATCCGTTTCCGAATCTTTCCAAACACCACTAGGAAAACCTTCAACCCTAGGCTCAGCAGTGCTTCGCTCGATCTTCTTAAACGCAAAACACTGGGGTTGAACTATTTCTGTTTCTGTCCAATGATCCGACCATGAATCGTCGACATTTCTTAAAATCCAGCGCTACAGGCATAGCTCTAGCGAGCTTCCGGTACCCCAGCTTCGCTCAATCCGACTACCCGAAAAAACGAGTCGGGCTAATCGGAAGTGGCTGGTATGGCAAATGCGACCTGTTGAGATTGATCCAAGTCGCTCCCGTCGACATCGTATCGCTTTGCGATGTGGATAGCCAAATGCTGGCTGCCGCCGGAGATCTCGTCGCCTCTAGACAACTATCCAAAAAGCGACCTCGGCTCTACGGAGACTATAGGGAAATGCTTGCGGAAAAAGACCTTGATATCGTCCTCGTCGATACTCCTGACCACTGGCATGCTTTACCCACGATCGAAGCGATACAGAGCGGGGCCGATGTCTATGTGCAAAAGCCTACCGGTGTTGATGTGGTCGAGAGTCAAGCCATGTTGGCCGCCGCAAGAAAATACGGCCGAGTCGTTCAGGTCGGGACCCAACGGAGAAGTACCCCCCATTTGATGGAGGCCCGCGATATCATCCGAGAAGGTAAGCTCGGATCCATTTCCCATGTAGAACTATGCTGCTACTATCACATGCGGACGCGAGAGAACCCACCCGATACCCAGCCACCCCCCCATTTCGATTACGATATGTGGACCGGACCGGCCCCGATGCGCCCCTACAACAAGCTAGTTCATCCCAGGAAATGGCGTGCTTTCATGGAATACGGAAACGGAATCGTAGGAGACATGTGCGTACACATGCTGGACATGGCGCGTTGGATGCTGGATCGCGGATGGCCGAACTCTGTCAGCTCTCAAGGCGGTATCCTCGTCGATACCCAAAGCAAAGCGAACATTTCCGACACGCAAACCGCCACCTTTGACTATGGCGATTTACAAATGGTGTGGCAGCACCGGACCTGGGGTCATCCAGCCGATCCCGAGTACCCATGGGCCGCGATTTTCTACGGCGAAAAAGGAACCCTCAGGGCAAGCGTCCATAAGTTCGACTTTATTCCGCGTAGCAAGAACGCCAAACCCATCCATCGCGATGTGGCCTTCGAGCTAGACAAGTATCCGGAAGATAAAACCGAGGAAGGTCTAGAAAAGCATGTTGCCCCCGCCATCCGAGGTCACATGAAGGACTTTTTGAACAGTATAGAGTCCCGAAGCAAACCGATCGCTGATATCGAGCAAGGCCACATTTCCAGCGCTTCTTGCATCTTGGCCAATTTAGCCATGGGCCTGGGTCGCACCCTCCACTGGGACTCCAGAAAAGGGAAGGTAATCGGCGACAATGAAGCGAATGCTCTATTAGCTAGAGAGTACAGGGAGCCTTGGATTCACCCTACTCCCGAAAACATATAAAATACGGTAACCGAATTATAATCACATGATCTCTTTAAGAATCCGCAAACGCCCCCATCATCCAATCCTGCTACTTTTACTAGCAGCAGCGTTTCCAATAGGAGCCTGTTCCCAGCAAACTGACTCGCTCAGTAGCTCAGATGGCTGGGTTTCCCTATTCGATGGGAATTCCTTCAATGGGTGGGAGATGAAATC
>DKNL01000093.1:364-508 GCA_002474325.1 Opitutales bacterium UBA7389 | reverse complement strand
TGGATTCACCCTACTCCCGAAAACGTATAAGAACAGCGTAACCGAATTGTAATTACATGATCTCTTTAAAAATTTGCAAACGTCCCCATCATCCAATCCTGCTCCCCCTTCTAGCAGGAGCGTTTCTAGCAGGAGCCTGTTCTC
>DKNL01000093.1:0-279 GCA_002474325.1 Opitutales bacterium UBA7389 | reverse complement strand
GAGATAGCCGAGCATATCTGGTCCATCAAAAATGGCGTAATCGATTGTAATCCAATACAAGACGGCAGGTACGACAAAAACCTCTGGTCAGAGGATGAATTTCGCGATTTCGAGCTCAAAGTGGAGTGGCGGATAAAAGAGCTCAAAGGCATATACAACACCCCTACAGTGTTGCCCGATGGTAGTTATCTTCTGGATGCAAACGGTGAGAAAATCACAACTCCAAAGCCGGGAGCCGATTCTGGGATTTACGTGCGCGGCTCGAACAAGTCTCAGATC
>DKNL01000114.1:2677-4612 GCA_002474325.1 Opitutales bacterium UBA7389 | reverse complement strand
GACGCTCGCCGAGGCGTCCGAAGCAGCCCAGCGCTTGGGATTCAAAACACAGAAGGAATTCTACGAGGGCTACAAACAAGACCCGAAGCTGACAGTAAGTCCCTTCGACTTCTATGCCGAAGATTGGGATGATTGGTACAGCTACCTTGGCATTGAGCGCCCCGTTAAGAGGTACGCGACGCTCGCCGAGGCGTCCGAAGCCGCTCAATGCTTGGGGTTAAAAACAGGTGCGGAATACTTCAGGGGCTACGAAAAAGACCCGAAGTTGCCATCGCAGCCGAATAAAACTTATTCCGAACATTGGATATCTTGGCCTCACTTCCTGGGCAACGAAAACGCCATTAATCGAGAACTGACCAGCAAATACCCCGAGTTTTGGAAAGCCATTCAGTGTTATGTAGAGGCTGGTACAGGCCAATCCAACAAATACTCACATTTGAGAGCACTCCTTAGATTTTACGTGGACAAGCTGGGCTTGGTTGACGACCCGGGAGCCATGCTGTCAAGGGATATCCCGTTTGATGAGCGAGCGTACGAAAACTTCATAAATGTCACCGCAGATACTGTAAAAAAACCACGGCATAACGCCTGTTCCGCTTTTTTCGAGTGGATTTTGGAGACTTATTGCTCTGACGAGGACGAGAACGGTGAGTTGATAGTTCTGCCCGGCTACCGCAATCCTCTTAGAACCGTTCTCAAGGGTTTGTTAGATCAGTTACCCAGTTACAAGCGCAGTGAATCAGACAAGCCTCCATTGCCCATGGATGCCATTGTACGAGCCAAGCAGCATCTGATTCCGCTAGAGGCGACGTCGTTTCGCGATCTCTATCAATTGCATCCCTTCCTCGAAGACTGCTGGTTCGGGGTTGATCCACAGTTAATTGATGACAATGACCCAAACTGCATTTATCGAGTGGTCAAAAAAGAGCGGAAGCGAGGTCGCAAGCGCTATTTTGAAGAGATGCACGAGTTATGGTCGCCCGTAAAAATTGTCGCAAACTACACATTGCTATCCATTCCGTTGCGAGGACAGCAAATCTGTTGGCTCGACAGCGGAGAGGGAGATGAATTCGTTCCGTTATGGCGTGATGGGAAGGTTCACTGGATCGAAAATCCAAGTCCGCTTGCGACCCGAAAGCGGAATAAGGGCTTTATTCAGAAAGGGAACAATGACGGTGAGTTGAGCGCCTACATCACGACGAACAAAACCGGAAAGAAATTGGGCGGCTACGATATTCCGTTCATGCCGGAAGATCTGGCGTATTGGATTATCCAGCTTCGGGAGTGGCAATCCAAATACAACCCAATCGAAGAACTGACACTGTGGACGCAAATCAACCCGCAGCAAAGGATACACAAAGACATCCTCAAAAGGCGCGGTAAACAATCGTTCCTGTTCCGCGACCCGGCCTCACACGCCTGTGATGAGAAGGCGTCGCCCATGCGTACGACAACCGCGTTTACACGAACCCTGCCTGCTCTGTTGTTCCATAGTCAGAGGCCAGGCGCGGACCTCGCTGAGAAAATCGAAAAAAAGAGCAGCGTGGATTACAAGAGCCAATTTACACCTCATGCTCTCCGCGTCAGCCTTATCACTGCCTACATTGTCGACGGCAGAGCGCCCATAGCCGTGATTTCAAAGCTGGTTGGTCATTCCTCTCTGGTGATGACGATTTACTACACAAAGGTAGGAGCCAGCAAAATGCGGCTGGAGATGGCGGCGGCTGAAAAACGGGCACTTGAGCAGAGTCATTATCGTTACGAAGACCTCATCCTCCAGAAGAAAATCGAAGAGGCGCGTCCGGAATTAATCGCCACAGACCGAAGCATCATGGATCAGTGTCTGACACCTAATTGGCCCTCTGGAGCCTTCCAACTTATGAGTTTCGGAATCTGCCCCATGAGCGGCAACAAGTGTGACGAAGGTGGCATGGC
>DKNL01000114.1:0-2289 GCA_002474325.1 Opitutales bacterium UBA7389 | reverse complement strand
CTTGGGACTCGAAATTGTCCCCAGTGCCGCTTCTTCATTACCGGCCCGGCGTTTCTGGGCGGTTTGTCGGCCATTGCCAACGAAATCATTCTGGAAATCAATGTCACCCGCAATGAATACCACGAACTCGAAGAAAAAAGGCAGACGCTCGATGACGAGCGGTACGATGCCGAGTCTTCGGGACAGTTTTTTGGTAAAGAGCGAACGCTGAAAAAGATCACCTCGGCGTATGAGGAAAAAGCCAAAAAGCTCGACATGCTTCTCACGGATCTCCAGCACTTATACCGCCTGATTTCTCAATCTACCGAACTGCTGAAGACCTCCGAGACAGGCCAGCACCAGCTGATCGTCAGCGGCAATTACGTGGAAATGGAGATGCATTTGGAGGAGCAAAGCAGCGAATTTCGGTTGCTCGCTGAGGTCTGTGCCAACGCTGAGATTTACGAGAGCGCCAGTGCCTCCAGAGCACGCCCCCTGCTCAGTCAGATGCTCGACAAATTGGCGGACACCAATGGGATTGCACCCGCGATATTTCGGTTGACCGAGGATCAGCAGCTCAAAGCTGCCAATCAGGTCGTCCGGCTGATTATGCAAGTGACACAGAATAACTGGCACGTCGCTGACCAGTTGATCAATGGGCAAATCACCTTGGAAGATCTCGCCGAACCACTACAGCTAGGTGATGTGCGCCAAGAGATCGAGTCAGCCATGAACGGGTCTTTGAAATTCCCGCTAGAAATCGAGAGCTGCAATGAGTGAACCGAACGAAGTCTACGAGGCCATACTGGGCCAACTGAAAAATTCTCGTTCCAGGAAGTCCCTGGAGGCCCTTCACGCCGTTTGCAAGGAACATCATGAGTCAGGCTCGGTTGATTTCAGAATCTCAACGATTGCGAAGCTAGGAGCCAGTCGTGGCGCTCCTAGCGAGCAGACCATCCGAAACAAAACCGGAGAACATTATAGAGCGGTCATTGAGGCTTGGCAGGCGCTTGGAGACCAGAAAAAGAAAGCGATCAAAGCACAGACCACGCCCTCGGGCGAGTACGATTGGGTTGATGAGGTAAGCAATAAAACTCACCGCTTCCTCATACTCGACCTGATTTCGAAGGTCCGTAAATTGAGGGCCGAAAATAAAAGGTTTGCATCGATCAAGAAATTGGAAATTGACTACCGAGCGGGTGCTGAAGACAAATCTGAATCGAGGTTACCGAGCCTGTTGAGTCACGAGATTGATGCATTGAGAGACGCCATCTCTGAGGAGTCCCTTAAATTAAAGGGCTGGACTAAAACAGAACGCGGCAGCATCAAGGACCAAAACGGCAAGGTTGTCCTCAGAAACGGTTTTGTGGATGCCCTTGAAAAAGCGTTGAGTATCGGGAATGACTAACGGACAAGAAAAAGCTCGCGAAAACCTTGTTGCCTTTCAGCGTTGGGCCGCTACGAAAACCGATGACGATTTAAAGCAAATCGTCTTTCGGGGCCAGCTAAACCGTGGCGAAGTCGCCAACGCTATCGGTATCGGAGAGAGCGCCGTGCGCCAGAATCCGGCGATAAAATCGCTGGTCCTTAAATACCTCGGGCGAATCGCCGCTTGCGGCGAGAGGGCAGAGCCCTCAATTGAAATCGAGGCTACGTCCGTTTTTTGATAAGAAGCGGACCTTTTTTGTCGCCGAGATTCCGGGAGATTAAGCACGCTGAGGTCGCAAAGCGGACATTCAGATTTGGGATTACGCCCGGCTAACGCGACGATTTCGAGCTGCAAAACGGGAGAAAACCAGTCTTTGGGCAGCCGATTGTTTTAAAGTGATTAGAAATTGACTTAGAGGCTATATGAGCTGAAAAAAGGCCGGAGTTTGTTGGCAATGTCCTCGGTCTTCTCTAAAGGCAGTTCGGGGACATCACCCCCATTCCGTTCCTCCACCTTCTAAGGTTCCTGCCACGTGAAAATGAACATGAGAAATTACCAGCGGCGGGGACTAGTGGCGGTTCCCGAGAAGCCCAATGGCTGGGTTTTAGCCTGGGCGAGATTTCCGAACTGCTAAAGCTGGAAGAGGGCACCCTTTGCGACGAGGCCCGGGTCTGGCCGAGCACAAGCTGAACGACGTGCGCCACAGAATTGCGGGCCTCAGGCAGATAGAATCTACCCTGGATGATCTGGTTGTTAGTGGCCAATTAAAATGACCCACTACTGGCCATTAATTTTGACCCACCCCCGGGTGGCCGTCAGGCCACAGAACCAGCTACTGTCCCCAGCTTTTATCGATGGCCGGGGGCATGTCAGTGAAGGAG
>DKNL01000175.1 GCA_002474325.1 Opitutales bacterium UBA7389 | reverse complement strand
GGCCGCTCAGATTTAGCTTCGTCTGGAACCTACAACAATCGGCGATTCAGGGCAAAGCTCTGGCCCGATGGCCCGTTTTGATGTTGAGATGCTAGAAATACAGCCATAGGAACGACATCGTCCGCACCCTTGAACCATTCGTTTTCCCAAGCGCCCTCTTTAACGATGTAGGGTTCAAAATTCTCCCCTTCCGGAATGTTGGCATTAACAGGTCCTGGGATCATTTCGTTGACCGTGATGCCGTACTGAGCGAATTCGATAGCCATCGACTGCGTGAGAGACCAGAGGCCGGCTTTAGCAGCGCTATAGGCCGAACTCGTTTGATCGGGACGGCGCCCCATTCCCGAACCCATCGTCAGAATTTGTCCATGGTGGCTTTTTTTCAGTAATGGCAGGGAGGCTTTGGCAACGTGAAATGCCGTGTAAAGGTTAATTTCTACGGTTTGTAACCAGTCAAACGTATCCACATTTTCAATCGATTTTTTAGCGATATTGCCGCCCGCATTGAGGAAGACGAGATCAAGTTGGCCAAATTCGGAATCGACGGCACTGATCAAATCCTTGGCTCCCTGCTCCGTTACCAGATCCACAGCGAATCCAAATCCAACACCTCCCGCTTCTCTTATCAGTTCCAGCGTGTTTTCGATCTCACTTTGCGTTCTGGATGATATGGCTACTTTGGCTCCACCTTTGGCGTAGGCTAGTGCGATGGCTTTTCCCAGTCCGCGACCGCCTCCAGTTATTAACGCAACCCTTCCTTTTAGTAGCTTGCCTGTCATGGAGGGAGCATTGAAGGCCATTCTCGCTCCCTCAAGTCTGAAGAATGGGTTCTTGGCTTTTTATTGCCATCGGTATCCGGCACAGGCAACTTACGGGCTCTTTTCTCTCATATGAGTTCCAAAAAGCACCCAAACGTAATCGTTTTTTTCACTGACCAGCAACGCTGGGACACTTGCGGAGCCCACGGGAATCCACTTGGATTAACGCCGAACTTCGACCGCATGGCAGACGAGGGAACTCACATAGAAGCATCTATCACTTGCCAACCTGTGTGTGGTCCTGCCCGTTCTTGCCTGCAAACAGGCTTGTACGCGACGCAAACAGGTTGCTGGAGAAATGAGGTGCCGCTAGACAAAGATCTGACAACGATTGCCCAGCTCTACACACAGGCAGGTTACAATACTGGATACATTGGCAAGTGGCATCTAGGTTCGAAACGTGATATCGTTCCTGTCGAAGAGCGAGGAGGGTATGACTACTGGCTGGCCGCCAACTTACTGGAGTTTTGTTCGGACGCCTATAACTGCAATCTTTGGAACAACGGCAATGAGAAGATCCATTTACCGGGTTACCGTGTGGACGCAATGACGGATGCAGCCATCCGCTACATTGACGATGCCAAAAAGCAGGATAAGCCCTTCTTTCTTTTCACTTCGTATTTAGAGCCCCATCACCAAAACCATATTGATGACTATCCGCCTCCAGACGGGTATCGTGAGCAATATACGGGGAAGTGGATGCCTCCTGACCTGCAACAATTAGGGGGTAGCAGCGGCCAACACTTAGGTGGCTATCTAGGAATGATCAAGAGGTTGGATGAAGCATTGGGGCGGATACGCGATGCATTGAAGAGCCTTCAGATAGACCAGGATACCATTATTCTTTATACAGCTGATCACGGGTGTCACTTCAAGACGCGCAATTCTGAATACAAGCGCTCTCTCCATGAATCATCGGTTCGCGTACCTACCGCTTTTTGTGGTCCTGGCTTCGATGGAGGCGGACGCCGCAAGGAGGTCACCAGCCTTTTGGATCTTGTGCCCACTTTACTCGATGCTAGCGGTATTGAACCGACCGACGAAATGATTGGGCGTTCGCTGATGCCTATTCTTAGGGGTGAATCCAAAGATTGGGAGCAAGAGGTCTTTATCCAGATTAGTGAATCTCAGGTAGGTCGAGCTTTACGTACGTGTCGCTGGAAATACGGTATCGTAGCCCCTGACGGAGATGGATGGAATGATGTCAGCTCCGACAACTACCTGGAAACCTATTTGTACGATTTGCATTCGGATCCATACGAACTGCAGAACCTGATCGGCTACGCTTCCCATCGCGAGGTTGCCGACCACCTTCAAAATCGGATTCTCAAGCTCATGGAGCGAGCAGGCGAATCCCGCCCTGCAATTGAAAACCACCCAATCACGAGACCGGAATCACAACGCGTCGTGTGTCCGGCGGAAATTGGGCAGTAGGATTGTGTTTAGATCGCGGATATAGTTTTCTCGATCTATTCGTAGGGAGCAACGACTCGATCCAGCACGATCGGAACGGTAAATTAAGGACCGAGCCGGTCCTCCCTCCTTTTTGGGAGGCAACTATCAGTCCGTTCCCCTATCCGACAAACCAGGGGAGAAAAACCAGGGCAACGACAGTCATTAGCTTTATGAGAATGTTGATTGACGGTCCCGAGGTATCCTTGAACGGATCTCCCACGGTATCGCCGACAACTGATGCTTTGTGTGCGTCAGAGCCCTTTCC
>DKNL01000156.1:1350-16268 GCA_002474325.1 Opitutales bacterium UBA7389 | reverse complement strand
ACATGCAGATGATTTTCCAGGACCCGTATTCATCGCTGAATGCCCGTCACACAGTAGGCGCCATCCTCGAAGAGCCGCTGATTATTCATCGGGAAGGCGATCGCGCAAGCCGGCAAAAGCGAGTCGCCGCATTGCTGGAGCAGGTTGGACTTCCGCAGTCCGCCCAAGATAAATATCCACATGAATTCAGTGGTGGCCAACGCCAGCGTATTGGCATCGCCAGAGCTATCGCCCTGCAACCGAAACTGCTGATCTGTGATGAAGCGGTCTCGGCCCTGGATGTGTCGGTGCAAAGCCAAATACTGAACTTGCTTATGGATTTGCAGAAAGAAATGGGCGTGTCTTATCTTTTCATCGCCCATGATCTGGCGGTGGTGAGGGTGATCTCCGATCGCATTGGGGTGATGTATTTAGGCAAACTGGTTGAAGAAGCTCCGGGGGATGAACTTTTCGAAAATCCAGTTCATGAATACACAAAGGCCCTCCTCTCGGCGATTCCTAAGCCAGATTCTTCCAGGAAGCATGGGAGGATTGTGCTAAGAGGAGATGTCCCTTCCCCTATAGATCCTTCCCCCGGATGTGCTTTTGCCCGGAGAAGCCCGATTGAGGTGAGTGAAAAAGTGGCGTCACAAGAAGGGCGCTACGAAGAAATTAGTCCCGGTCACTGGGTCGAGTTGCATCCGGCGACGGTAGCGGACTACGATATATACGCAAAGCGGCCAGAATAAAGAAGGGGTTCTCGCTTTTTCGTTTCCGGTTTGGAATTGATTCCGCAATCTGATTGTCTTCATCTCCAGAGGCCCTTCATTGTAATCCGATTATGAGTTTGGTGGAGTCAGAAACGTCCTTCGACCGCGTAGAGGAGGCAATCGCCGAGATTGCCGCTGGGCAGCCGGTGATTGTTACCGACGACGAATCTCGCGAGAATGAGGGTGATCTCATTGTCGCGGCATCCAAAATCACTCCGCAAGTTGTGAATATGATGATTCGGCACGCCCGTGGCCTGATCTGTGTTCCCTGCACGGCCCATCACCTGCAACGCTTGGGAATCAATCAGATGGTCGGCGAGAATCGGGAATCCCATAAAACCGATTTCACTGTTTCCGTTGATGCTGCCGAGGGTATATCCACTGGAATTAGTGCCTACGATCGCTCGCGCACGATTCAGCTATTGAGCGATCCGGATACGCGTCCGGACGAGCTGGTTCAACCAGGTCACATTTTTCCCCTCAAGGCCAAGGATGGAGGTGTTCTGGAAAGGGCTGGTCACACCGAGGCTGCCATTGATTTGGCCTCGCTTGCGGGACTCTTCCCTAGTGCAGCCATATGCGAGATCCTGAACGATGATGGATCCATGGCTAGGGCTCCTGAGCTGACTGCTTTCAAGGAGCAGTTTGATCTGAAAATGATATCGATAGCCGCTTTGATCGAGTATCGGAGCAAACGGGATAAGTTGGTTGAGGAGATCCAGGACCTTCCATTCGAAAGCGAATACGGATCCTTTCGACTCAAGGTTTTTCGGAGCAAAATCGATCAGCGAGAACACTACGCAATCGTAGCGGGCGACATCGGCCCGGAACCGACACTTATTCGCGTGCACGCGGAAAACCTTTTTGTCGATTTGTTTCGGATGAAGGGTGAGCATGGAGGCGATTACCTGAGCGGCGCTTTGCGGCGAATCGCTGATGAGGGGAAAGGTGCAGTTGTATTGATCAGCCGTCCGGATAAGGGCCTGTCCCGGATCGATGGCGGTGTTTCCAAGACGGCGGACATGGGGTTGCGCGATTACGGTATCGGAGCTCAGATTCTGGTGGCCCTTGGTTTGAAAAAGATCCGACTCCTATCTAACACCAGCCGAAACGTCGTTGGTCTCGATGGATATAGGCTTGAGATCGTTTCCCAGGAGCAAGTTTAGCTAGTTTTTAGTCTAGCGAGCTCGAGAAGATCTAAACTGGAAGAAAGCCCTACGCGAGCCCAGCGTCAGTTCCGTCTTTACATAATGCTCTGAGCAACCCATTCCCGGTAACTTCTTCGTTCTTAATATGAGCCAACTCTCGCCAGAACCTGCTTCGATTGATGGGACTGACTTCAAGTTCGCCATCGTTGCGGCTCGTTACAATCAAGGCTATGTAGATGGCTTGCTCGATGGAGTTCTATCAATGCTTTCTCAAGCGGGGGTGCCGGATGATCAAGTGGATATAGAGAAAGTTCCTGGCTCCAACGAGTTGCCTATCGCCGTCCAAATGATCGCGGGTAGTGGAAAGTATGACGTCATTATAGCGTTGGGGGTGGTTATCGCTGGGGGAACGCGACACTTCGAAATGGTCGCTGATGGCTCGAATATGGGATTGCAGCGAGTCGCTCTCGAGTCAGGCATCCCGGTGGTGAACGGCGTTATTGTAGGAGATAGCGAGGAACAAGTTCGGGAACGCTGCCTTGGATCGATCCCGAAAGGTAAGGAATTCGGAGAGTGTGCGCTGGAAATGGCTCAACTCCGACGTAAACTTCGCTAACGAAAGTGATGGTCGAACAAAGAAAGCCGCAGCGGCGCCAATGCCGGATAGCTTGCATGCAATACCTCTACTCCTGGTCCTTGAATCAGCCGGCGGATCTCATTGAGGACCTGAGGCTCTTCTATGAGGATCAGGATCAGACGCGCGACTATTACGCTTTCGCTGACGAACTGATATTTGGGGTGATTGAAAATATTGAAGTTATCGACACTAAGATTCGGGAGATCGCCAGCAACTGGGATTTTGAGCGGATTGCCAAGATCGATCTTTCCATCTTGCGGATGGCTATCTGCGAGCTGCTATTCAGGAAAGATATCCCTCCCGTCGTTACCATCAACGAAGCTATCGACTTGAGTAAGCAATATTCAGCGGAAGAGTCTCGGCGTTTTGTAAACGGCGTTCTCGACCGATTGCGTGGACAATTGAATCGCCCCTCTAGACAAGCGAGTTGGGATTAATACCAAACGCCATAACGTTTCCACTTCGGAATTGGCGGAATAAGAAAATGGTGTAAGACCGTTTAATCTATGCGATCGCTTTTTAGAAAATTCAAGGAAGGCCTCTCGAAGTCGGCCCAGAGTATTGCCGATGCAACTGGGGGACTTTTTCGTTGGGCAAAACTAGATGCATCCTCGATTGAAGAGCTCGAAGAAGCGTTATTCGCAGCGGATTTTGGATACGAAACGACCGAGGAGATTATCGAGGAAACGAAGAAGGCCTACGGGAAGGATAAGTCTTTGAGAGGACAAGATGTGGCAGCGATCGGAGCGACTGTGCTAAAGCGCGTTCTCGAGGGTTCGGAGGGCGTGCTTGAATACAGGGACGATCGCCCCACGGTCATCTGTCTGGTCGGTGTCAACGGTTCAGGGAAGACTACGACAACGGCTAAGCTGGGAAGCCAGTGTAAGGCTGATGGTCGTCAAGTGCTGGTCGCTGCGTGCGACACTTTTAGGGCGGCCGCCATCGAGCAATTAAAGGAATGGTCGAATCGCCTCGAGCTGGATATCGTATCAGGCGAACGCGGAGCGGATGCAGCAGCGGTTGCCTTTGATTCTTGGCAAGCGGCCAAGAGCCGTAACAAGGATACGCTGATTATCGATACAGCCGGCCGCCTGCATACCAATAGTAAATTGATGGACGAGCTTAGCAAGATACGTCGCGTATTGCGGAAGCATGACGAGACCACTCCTCACTACAGTTTGCTCGTCGTTGATGGCAGCTTGGGCTCGAATTCCATCGAGCAAGCCAGAGTGTTTCACGAGAAGTTCGGCCTTGATGGGCTGATTGTCACCAAACTGGATGGCACTAGTCGTGGAGGCTCGCTGGTGGGCATATACAGGGAGTTGAAACTGCCTATTTATTTTCTGGGATTCGGGGAGCAGTCCGATGATCTACAGCCGTATCAAATCAACAATTACGTTGAAGCCGTCTTCGGCCTCGATGCCGAGGACGAATCTGAAGAAGAATAACCTAGACGAGTAGTGATGACCGGCTCGGTCCTTTAAAAATCGAAACAATTCGATCGCAAATGCAGCTTAAATCAGGCTATCTCAAGCCTACGGGCGTTGCCACACGAGCGGCTACCACCAAAATTTCCCGCGGCAGCTTACTGTCAATTGAGTACGAGACGAATATAGTAGGTGGTATCCAATTCGTCTAGTCCACTTAGGTCAGCGTCGCTATCGTAATCTTTGGCTAATCACAGCATGACACTTTAAGTGTCGAGTTTGAGTGGCAGGTCAATAGCCCGTATCTTGATAGATTCGGAAGCTGCCGAAATGCTCGACGGTAGGTTTGAATTTGGTACGATTCACTAGATTGCCCCATTTGATTTTCTCTTTGTGGAAGAGTCAGAAATCTATACTGGCAGTGCTGAGCTCTTCAACACCGCTTACGTCGGATTAGTCTTCGAAGCGATAACCGAAACCGCCGCGGAGATTGAGGAAGCACGTTTCCGTATTGGTGAAGATAAAACCGAAGCCGGCTGCGGTAGTAGTGAAGAGGTCGGTATCCTTGATGACGTCTCGTCCAAATTCGCTGCTCACTTACCAGTTCTAGGCATCGCTGAGTTGATTTTAGTAGTCGACCCCAGCTCTAGCGTCATCGGCGCTTTTCTGACCATCGTTTTCTTCGAAGTTAGCTCGACCGAAAAATTCCAGTCGGTCGCGACAGTGATCTTGCCGTCATCTATTCCCTTAATCTTTCCGACGATTTTAGTGACGATTACGTCCCCAAAACTAATTCCGGATACGGTGACGAGAATGACTATTAGACTGAGTATATTCCTTGTTATGACTGATTTTTAACAGGTTTGCTTGTAACAATCAGGATAATCAAGGAGCCTCGATTTGTCAAATTTCCCTCCAACCTTTGGCCCCATCTAGTTTAAGCTGCCAGAAACGGTTGGCGATTTTACTTATTGCAAAAAAATTTGACCTAGGCTGGTTATTGGTTGATTGGGGTTTAGGAGTTAGAGTTGGTGTTAATGTAGGCATATCTTAGCCTTCCAATCCGCTTGAATCTTACGATGGAATCTAGCAACGACAGTATATGGGAATCGCTTCGAGAGGAAGCTGAACAGGCAGGCAAGAATGAGCGTCTGTTGTTGGCTTATCTCGAAGAGACGATTCACGGACAAAAATCCTTTGATACGGCTCTCAGTTATACCTTAGCCTCGAAACTTCGTGACGAGATCCTGTCAGAAATCACTATGCACGACCTCTTCCTGGAGATTTTGGAATCCGAGGAATCGATGCGGGAGAGTATCCGAATTGATCTGGAGGCGGTTAAAGATCGGGATCCGGCGGCTAACGGATATCTAAATCCATTTCTTTTTTTCAAAGGTTTTCACGCCCTATCGGCCTATCGGTTCGCTCATCATCTTTGGTACGAGGAGCGGAAAACACTTGCTCTCTATTTGCAGAGTTTGATTTCCAAAGTATTTGGAGTAGACATACATCCTGCGGCGACGATTGGGCACGGAATCCTGATCGACCATGCTACAGGGGTTGTCATCGGAGAAACGGCCGTCGTTGGAAACAATGTGTCTTTGTTGCACGGGGTGACACTAGGAGGTACCGGGAAAGAGCGAGGAGATAGGCATCCTAAAGTTGGGAACGGAGTTCTCATTGCCGCTGGGGCGAAGGTGCTTGGGAATATCAAGATTGGAGAAGGTGCCAAAATTGGAGCCGGGAGCGTGGTGCTGAAGGATGTGAAGCCTCATTGCACCGTGGTTGGGGTTCCGGCTAAGAATATCGGGACCTGCAAGGAGGCGAGTCCTGCATTAGGGATGAATCAGCAGATCGGGAGTGCGGATCTAGGGGGTTTCGATCCCGTTATTTAATTGCAGCCCGTTTCTTCGTAGATGATACAAGGTAGCGGTCGATCTCACGCATGCACCCTGTTGCGGTCGGCACAAGCCAAGCGACCAAATTAAGATAGTAGCACAGGCATTCTGCCTGTACGCAGAGATCAAGACCCAAGGCCAGTGGTCGCTATCCGAGCTATGCCCGGTGCGACTGGAAGGCTATGGTACCGTTTACGGGCGCGCACAATGGGCTAGTACTTTTTACTTTATCCGATCATGGATGACCGTAGGGTCGTTGCATGCCAAATAGCTTCGGCAAGTTATTTACTATTAGCACCTGGGGTGAAAGCCACGGGGGTGCAGTGGGGGTCGTCATCGATGGCTGTCCTCCAAATCTGCCTTTGACAGAGGAGGAGATACAGCTTGAGCTCGATCGACGGCGTCCGGGTCAGAGCGATATCGTTACACCTCGAAAAGAGTCGGACTGCGTGCAAATCTTGTCTGGACTGTACGAAGGGAAAACCACGGGCACCCCCATTTCCATGCTGGTTTTCAACAAGGATCAGCGTCCGGAAGCCTACACGGAGATGAAGGAAAAGTTTAGGCCGTCTCACGCAGACTATACCTACCAGGCAAAGTTCGGGCATAGGAATCCCGAAGGTGGCGGAAGGTCTTCCGCCCGCGAGACGATCGGACGGGTAGCTGCCGGGGCTGTAGCGAAAAAGATTCTCAGTTTGTTGGCAGGGGTAGAGACGATCGCTTACGTAAAGCGTATCCACGATATTGAGATGCCTGATTCCGCCGATGTGTCTTCCGATTTAGTTGAGGGCAACCCCGTTCGTTGCCCACACCCAGAAACGGCGCAGGCTATGATTGAGCGGATTCGCAAAGTTCGCAGTCAAGGCGATTCAGTGGGGGGCATTATCGAATGCGTTTCCCGCAATCTACCGGTGGGATTGGGAGAGCCGGTATTCGATCGCTTCGAGGCTGATCTGGCCAAAGCCATGCTATCCCTACCGGCCACTAAAGGATTTGAAGTGGGTAGCGGGTTCTATGGAACTTCGATGAAAGGTTCCGAGCATAATGATCATTTCGAAAACCGGGGTGGAGAGATTCGCACCAAAACGAATCGTTCGGGTGGTGTGCAAGGAGGAATCACCAACGGCGAGGAAGTTAGGTTCCGCGTGGCCTTCAAGCCAACGGCTACATTGCTCCAGTCCCAGCCGACGGTGGACACAGGGGGGAAAGAAACTGAGTTGAAGGCTCGCGGGCGCCACGATCCTTGCGTACTGCCACGAGCCGTGCCTATTGTTGAGGCGATGGCTAATCTTGTAGTAGTGGATCACTGGATGCGTCACATCGCCCAAAATCGGAATTTCTCATTCTGATTGGTTTCGAAACTTGAATTCAAAATTCGTTCTATTCTTGAATAAGACCGTATACCTAGTTTTCGGAGCTCGAGGGTCAGGTCGAGCCGCGGTCGTTTCTGACCTCGTTGAATTTGGGCTGGACCCGACGACTTCGGTCGAGCTTTGCGTATCGAAAGACGAAGTCGGGAAGTGGAATGGGCTGGCCGCTGCGAATCGTGATGGTTGCGAGATGCAAACCTACGAATGGAAAGGAGCTGGGCTGGATTTCGGACGGGTAGTGGGAGAATGCGTCTTTATAGTTGCGGACGGTCTCGCGGACCCTGCAGATTCGGTGGAGGCTTTTTATGAGTGGCTGCAAGGCTCTGAATACGAATTGGCAAGAGTGATTTGCGTAGTCGATTGCCACAGAGCTTACGAGGAGGAGAAATTGATCGTTTGGTACGATTGCTGCATCCACTTTTCTGATGTAGTTCTCCTGGCGAATCGCCATGGTGTCTCTAACAAGTGGGTAGACGAATTCAAAGAACGCTACATCAAGCAGTACTACCCTTGTCTATTCGATTTCGTAAAAAGGGGTCGCGTTGCCAACCCGTCATTGATTCTTTATTCTGAAGTAAGGCGAATGACTAAGCTTTTCGACGATGCCGAAGAATTCGCCTTCGATGACGATGATGAAGAGGACGAGCCATTCGAAGGGGAGGAGGCCAATGCGGGAGATCCCAGCAAGGATCCTTTTCTCGCCAAGCGAGGCTCTGGCCAGAGACAGAAACCAGTTCCTGATATTCGATCTCTGGGTATCTTTCAGTAAGTTGGGACCAAATTAGGTAGTGGGTGCTTAGAGGTCGCCCGCTGCCTGAGCGACATTGGAGATCAATTCCTTAAATCGAGGCTTTCCAGAAGATTAGGTAGTTCGCCCACATTTTGAATACGATAATTCGCATTCGGAGCTGGAGATGCTCCGGGTCTCAAGGTCTGTACGGATCGTATGCCAAGCTTTTCGGCGACTTTGATTTCCGATAACTGGCTATCTCCAATAATAATGATGCGTTCTCGCGAAAATCCGTGAGTATCCAGGATTCTCTTAATAACCCCTTTCCCCGGATCCAGACAGTTATCAAGATCGAATATCAGCGGTTCGATCATGGTCTCCGCCCCCTATTGAGCCGGACTGCCCTCTACAAAAGGACTTTCTTGGAGTCGTTTCGAGCGCTCTCGTAAATAGCATTGATTAAGGCGACTGCTTTACGCGCTTCAGTGGCATTGACCAGGGGTTCCCGATTTTCCTGAATCGCCTGAACGACGTCTTCGAAATTTCGTTGGTGGCCAGAAAAATCTATGGCGCTTGGATCGTTGGCTCCCTGCCCAATAGCGTCGGAGCTGATCATATGATCGGCTCGAATCCTCTCATCCTCCGGCCCCTCTTCTTTGAATTCCCAGATTCGAAACTTGTCGTCAGCCAGGAAGGCGGAACCGTTGTCACCGCAAATCTGGACCTCAGCGGCGTGCCCATTTTTAGACCAGCAAGCAGTAGAGCCCTGGATTACGCCTTTAGCGTCATTCTCGAACTCCAAAAGCGCTACAGCCGTATCTTCAACTTCGATACGTTGATGGGCTAGAGTGGTGGTCGTGGCGACAACGGACTTTATCGGTCCGGCCACATAGAGGAGTTGGTCGATGGCATGAATCGATTGGTTCATGAGGGCTCCTCCACCGTCAAGCTCCCAAGTTCCCCGCCATTGACCTGAATCGTAGTAGTCTTGGTCCCGATACCATTTAATGTAAGCATCGGCTAGCGAGATTTGTCCGAACCTGCCCTCATCGACGGCTCGCTTGAGCGTTGCCAAGCCCGGATTGAAACGGCGATTGAAGATACCTGATATCGTTACGCCGCATTCTTTGCCGACGGCCGCCATTTGGTCTACGCGGTTAGTGGTTATCTCCAAAGGCTTTTCGCAAATGACGTGCTTGCCCGCTCGAGCTGCGGCAACGGAAGGTTCAAGGTGAGCACCGGACGGCGTGGCGATCGTTACGATCTCCAATTTAGGATCCGTTAGAAAGGCATCGAGGTTGTCAAAGACTTGGCACCCGAACTCTTCGCGAAGCGTCCCTGAGCTAGCCGCGTTCCGGCTGTAGATCGAGCGCAGCTCGGATCCAGGCATCGCTTCGATAGCTTTTGCGTGAAACCGGGCAATCATGCCCGAACCGATAATCCCGAATTTCATTAGCTTTTTTCGTTCTTGATAAACGAGGCGGTGCCCACGACTAGCAAAATGACCAAGAGCCCAAGGCCTGCGGCAGGGATCATTCCTTGCCAACTGTTGAAATGGGCTTTCCCGGACAGTACCCAGATCGAGCCGATCGTGGCGATACCCGTGGCCAATCCCATGAGAACGTTCCAAATGATTCGGGCGGATCCTTGGGGCCTATCCTCTCCCAGGACCTTCTTGGAATTCATCATCAGCAAGAATGTGAAATAGGCTATGGGAATGAGTGAGCCTCCGATTACGGACGTGGGTATTGCTAGAGCTGCCGCGGCCGCTCCCGTCCAAATAAACGGTCCTGAGAATCCGGCGACTCCGGATACCGCGCAGCCGATGTAGTGGGCCCTCTTGTCACCTCGCTTTCCGAGCAGTTCTTGGAAAGCGAGACCATTGATAAGCATAAGTATTATAATTGTTGATACAGCCATCCCCAATACGCCAAGGCCGAATATAGTTTGGGAAACCACTTTGCCTGCAAGGGGCTCGAGTGTGGTAGCGAGCTGGAAATTATCGCGCTTGACCAAGGTGAGAGCCAATTCCTGGTCTGCTGCATTGGGCACACCTGGATGGGTTTCGGTCAGCTGGGCTAGTGTGGCAGCGCCGGCGCCTGGATCGACATCCCCGGTTTGACCGTGAAACTGGGAAGCTGAAGCGATAACGACACACCCCGTCGCCAGAAAGAAGGGGACGAATAGACCGATTGACAAATCGAACATCGAGAAGCTCCGATGCAGCTTTCCCCACTTCTTGTTGAGCAAGGAGTAGGGGAGGAGCCAAGTCATGTTGATCCCTACCGCGGTTCCAAAGGCGGTGATTATGATGTCGCGCTGATCGTTGGCAATTTTAGCGGTCCACCACTCCGGCTGAGAAGATTGGGCGATGAGATTCGTGTAGCCTGCGGCGGGTTCCAGGAGGAGCTTGGGGTTCGGGATGATGCCACCGAGAATCTTGCCGATGCTGATGTCCCCGCTGACGAACAGTGTAAGAGTCACCGCGAAGAAAGATATGACAATGAGCCCGACCATAGCTTTAATGATCAGGTCGAAGGCTCGGCGTCCGGCCCCTTCTGATTCATACAGCACGTTGACGATAAATCCGATCGCCAGCAGAACAAGGCAAACGACTATGGTAGATGCTGTGCTGTCTCCGACGAAAGGCAGCAAATTTTGCTGAATAGCCGCTCGCCCCAGGTTAAACTGAGGCATGCACCAAACGATATTGGCCATGATGGTGGCGACCATCCAGGCCCATCCGAGTGCGGGCGAGAGGTGGTTATTAACCAATCCAAACGGCGATTTCTCGGTCGACAGCGTCACGTAGGCGATGGCGGACAACATGACAATGCCGCAAAGCATGGCCAAGGGCTGCAGCCACAGGAGTCCAAAACCGGCGATGACGCCGAGGTAAAGGGCACCTGCTAGGGAACCGCCTCCCAGAGTGATTGCTCCTTGAAGCCAACCGGGGCCTGAAAGCTTGGTGTAAATTCCGAACCGCTTAAGCAGAGGAGCTCCCTCAGCTTCAGCGAGCATAGCATGTTTGTTGTCGGATGGGTCGTTGCTCATAGGGATTTCGTGTGGGTGTAGGTGAATGCTTCTTTGAGGTTAGTGAGGCTTTCCTGAGCAATCGCTTCTGCCCCAGGAGAGTAGTCGAATACTTCGACAGAAACCCAGCGATGGTAGCCGCTTTCTTCAAGGGCTTTTGCGATGGGATTGAAATCAACATCCCCCATGCCAGGCCCGAGCAGATTCGGATCGTTAGCATGGAAGTGAATGGTATAGTCTTTACTCGACCCGATAACATCCGGGATGGAACCGCCTTCGGCATACATCGCTTTCACATCGAGGTGTAGTCGGATATTGGGATTATCAATACGGTCGACAAGAGCGATAGTCTCTTTGGCGGAAGTAAGGAAATTCGTTTCCTGTGTGCCCAGCGGCTCCATCGCTACGGACACGCCGCAAGATTGGCAATGCTCGCCCAGCGAACGGAGCAAATCCGCAGCCCTTGCGAAAGCGGCATCATAGTTGTCGTCCTCAGCCACGTTCCGCTGCTTTGGACTTCCCCAAACCATGACATCCCCTCCCATGGCCGCGCAGAGGTCGGCCAAGTGTCTTCCGAAATCGAGGGTTTTTTGGCGGATCGCGTCATCAGGAGTGGTCAGATGCATACCTTCAGGCTTAACGAGTAGCCAATGGAGACCGACGACCTCGAGCCCATGATCGCGAACGGTGTTACCGACCGCTTTGGCCTTTGCGATTGTGATATTGCGGGGGTCCTCATTCAATGTGAAAGGGGCAATCTCGAGGCCCTCGTATCCAGTTTTACGGACGCTCTCGCAAGTCTTTGCCAGATCCCAGCAGTGGTAGGTTTCGTTACAGATTGCGAATCTCATACAATAATGGATACAGATCGATTGGCTCTATAGTGTGATTCTTGGCCAAAATCACTATTCGAAAAACACCCGGCTATCGTTTTTGGATTCGGGTGCCCAGATCTTGATGTTGTCTACCCAACCCATATCATCGAAGGAGCCGAAGCCGATGAATCCCTGTTCGAAAGGCAAATCGTCGGCGATCATGATAGGGGTGAGCATATCGTCAAAGTATAGGGCGACTGTCGATCTCTCGACATTCCGGACAATGCGGATCTTGCGCCATTCGTTGACTCCCCAGTCCACGCCCACAGTACGGAAATCGGTTATCGGCGTTCGCGGCGCTTCGTTTACCACGAATACATTGTGGGCATTGTTATCGCCGGTCTTGGCGATGTGAATATACATGTAGTGGCTTGGGTCCTCGAAGCCAAAGAAGAAACAGTGATCCCGGTGAGCATAACCGCCAGCTCTTGTGGGATCAGGATTTTCCTCCATAAATTGAGCGATAGGAGTTCGTTTGACGCCGCTTTGCAGAATATCGACTTCAAGAACGAAACTGCCGAAGGTTATGCCCTTGATGAGGGCGATGTTGTAGGGAGAGCGGTAGGGCGGTTCGTACTCGCTGGCGCCGATGAGAGCGAGGACTTGATTGCCTTTTTCCTTCTGGAGCCTCCAAGCGGACCGATCAGTCATCATGAACGCGTCGAAGGCGGATTTGGATCCAAAGGATTGCTCATATTGCAAGGTGTAGCCGTCCGGTAAGTCGGCGAGCTTCGAAAAGGCGATGGATGAGGCGATAAAGACCGTGGCGAGGCAGAAAGATCGATGGAAACGCATAGGAGAGAATGCGGGGTTCTATGAAAGTGAGGAACGTTAGGCCAGCTAACCTTTGCAAGGCAAATGATATTGGCGAAAATAACACTCCGGCAGGGGCAAATTTCCAGAGGCTGACGAGAATCCTAGAGAATGGTTTTGCTATCGAAATGCGGAGTTTTAGGATTCTGCAAGTAATGGATCTGCAATTAGAAAGCAAAGTCGTCATCGTCACGGGTGGCAACAAGGGAATCGGAGAAGGGATTTCCCGGGCATTCGCCGAAGAGGGGGCAAAGGTTGTCGTTTTTGGCCGTAACCAGGAAGAAGGCGATGCTTTTGTTCGTTTGCTTAGCGAAGTTGGGGGAAACACTAGTTTCCGCCTAGTCGAAATGACGGATGAGGAGAACGTCAAAACGGATGTGGCTAGTGTGCTCAAGGAGTTCGGTCGTATCGACGTAATCGTAAATAATGCGGGCGTCAACGATGGGGTCGGCCTCGAGGCAGGTCTCGACGCGTTTCGCGAATCCTTGGAGCGCAACCTAACTCAATGCTACTCGCTCGTTCATCACGCTCTAGAAGCTTTGAAAGCTAGTCGGGGGTGCATCGTGAATGTCGGGTCCAAAGTGGCTGAGACTGGACAAGGTGGAACTTCAGGATACGCGGCTTCCAAAGGCGGAATAAACGGACTGACCCGCGAATGGGCCTTGGACTTGGCCAGCGACGGCATACGAGTAAATTGCGTTATTCCCGCGGAGGTAATGACGCCTCTTTATGAACGCTGGATATCTACTCATCCCAATCCTGAAGCGAGCCTAGACGCGATCCGCCAATCGATTCCGCTAGAGAGCCGCATGACGACGATTCAGGAAATAGCGGATACGGTAGTGTTCGTCGCTTCTCCGCGATCATCGCACACTACTGGGCAAATTTTGTATGTAGATGGCGGTTACACTCATTTCGACCGCCGCTGTACGATCGAATAGGAAAAAGAAAGACCTCGTGGATCCAAAATCCCTATTTTATTGATCCTGTAGAAGCGGGCCACGCGATGCGGGACCACGATTTCCCGTTATTAAATCCACGCGGTCCAGCGAAGCGTGGACCGCTCCTAAATTGATGATTAGGCAGAGGCCAAGTCCTGCAAGAGTAGCACAGGCTTCCACCCTGTTTGGCTACATGCAAGGATGACTGCGCTACCCTAACTTCGCCACAACCCGTTCTATCAGGTGTTTGGTAGCCAGAATGCCTTCGATCGGATCGACTCCGTGTCCCTCGAACTCGATGCCAACAAAGCCTCTGAATCCAGAATCCAATACGATCTTCATCATTCGCTCGTAGTCGACATTGACTTCATTGCCGTCGGCATCGAATTCCTTGGACTTAGCGCAAACAATTTTAGCGAATGGCATCATTTCTTTGACACCCAAATAAGGTTCGTAGTCTGCGAAATTCTGGAAATCCGGAAGGGTGCCGCAGTTGGACCTATTCACTCGCTTCATAACATCAGTCACCCACTTTCCGTTGCCGGAAAAGCCTCCATGATTCTCTAGCAGAATGTTCATCCCAAAGGGCCGAGCTACATCAGAGAGCTGGCTTAGCCCATCCACAGCGTAATTTTTCTGCTTTTCGTAGTCACCGCTAGATCGGCAATCGACGCGAATGGCTTTCCCGCCCAATTGACGCACGGCTTCCAGCCACGGAATGTGTTCCTCGACAGACTGATAGCGAACATTTGAGTCGGATGAATCGAGCGCGTTTTCCGATCTGCACAGCATTAGCGTGCAGGTAGCCCCAGCATCATCGGCCCGCTTCTTGAGTTCCCGAAAAAAGCGGGTGTTGCCGGATTTGTCCTGAAAGTGGCCGTTGAAATATTCGAGGGCGGTGATCCCCGTTCCTTCCACTACGGTTTGCGGGTAGTCCAAGATATTCAGTTCCCCAGCCGTTAGTTGGCGGTTGAATGAGTATTGTTGCACTGCGAGCGTGAGCCCGTTGGAGGCGAGGTCGCCCTTTGCTTTTAGGAGCTGTGGGGCAGCGAGAGTCCCGGCGCCGAGAGCGAGGGTCCGCAGTGAGTCGCGACGACTCATTGGGGCGAGAGAACGATTGATAGTCATTTCACGAGGCTGATTGCCCACCTCTAAACGGGCAATCTTTTTGGACCGGAAGGTAGATAATTGGTAGTTAGACCCCGATTGGTTTAGAAGTGTATCAAAGGGTTGCCCAGACGAAAGAATTTTTGATAGGGGCGAATCGATTATATAGGAGATGGCAGGGCTGACTGAA
>DKNL01000156.1:0-1031 GCA_002474325.1 Opitutales bacterium UBA7389 | reverse complement strand
GGGCTGACTGAAGACAGTCAGCCCTGCCAATTAAGATTGGGGCTGTGCCTAAACATAAAGACCGTGATTGCCATTGGTGGCAAAACGGCCCTTCGTTGCCTGACCGAATGGAATGAATCGGTTGCCTTTAAGTTTCTATCTGCAAGCCATCCTTTGTGCTGCCCTCTGGGGCAGTGCTTTCCCGGTAATAAAGCTTAGCTACATGTATCTCCGTTTGGATGGCTATGGGGAAAAGCTCTTGTTTGCGGGGACTCGATTCACGCTGGCCGGCCTTGTCGTGATGCTCGTTTGCGGACCTAGAATCTGGAGGGGGTTTGTTGAGTCTCCCAAAGGGCTATTGATGGGCGTAACGCTGGGCCAAACGTTCGGGCAGTATATATTTTTCTACTACGGCATGAGTGTATCTAGCGGGGCCTTGGGCTCGCTTTTGAATGGGACTGGCAGTTTAATGTGGGTGCTGCTGGCCCCGTTGTTTCTCAAGACCGCATTCCCCACAGCTAAGCAGTGGTTTGCTCTAGCGATATGCTTAATAGGAATATCCATCGCGGTATACGCTCCGGGAGTAGGTAGTGGAAACGTGACTCACGGTGTGATAGCCTTTTCTTGCGTGGGACTTTCAGGAGCTTTCGGGGCGATCTTCATGAAGCAAATCGCCCCGCTTGTTGGGGCTCGCGAAGTCACTGCTCTGTCCCTCTTCATTGGAGGTCTTATGCTCTGTATCGCTGGCTCC
Source organism: Opitutales bacterium UBA7389 (assembly GCA_002474325.1). Lineage (GTDB taxonomy): Bacteria > Verrucomicrobiota > Verrucomicrobiia > Opitutales > Opitutaceae > Pelagisphaera. The sequence continues at coordinate 301 of DKNL01000156.1, read as the reverse complement.
TACGAGACAGAACCATTTTTAGCGGACTATTCTTGGCGGATTCTGGGAGTGACTGTCTATCTCGCAGTTCTGTCCGCTACGGCGTTTACAGTTTGGAATCGACTTATCCAGCTTTACAGCGTCAGCGTCATGTCGGCGTTCCGTTTTCTGATTCCGCTCTGCGGTGTCATTGAGTCAGCCCTTTTCCTTAAGAACGAAACGTTAGGAATCGGTATTGTAGTTGGTGGATCCATACTGATAGGATCGCTTTACATGATGGGGAGGCTGGAGGAACAAGCGAAATAGGATCGAAAGCTCAAGC
>DKNL01000181.1 GCA_002474325.1 Opitutales bacterium UBA7389 | reverse complement strand
TCGTTGAGCGGGTGATTCTTATCACTCCCGTCTTCATTCTTACGAACATCGTAGAACAGGTATTCACCGAGCCCATCGAAAGTTACGCACTTCATAAACCTGGCTGGAATGATCCGGTCCGTATCGATCTCGTTTCCTGGGACGTAAACTCCTGAACCTTTGACAGATGTAATTTTTTCTAAAGCCATTTCTTAAATCTCCTTCCTCTTAGGCATTCGCCAATTCGCCGACTCCAAAAACTTCTCGAGCATCAGCAATTTCTCCGCGGACTGCAGCAGCAGCCACCATAACTGGACTCATCAATACGGTACGACCGGTCGGACTGCCTTGCCTTCCTTTGAAATTCCGGTTGCTGGAACTGGCACTCAACTGATCACCGATCAGTTTGTCGGGATTCATGGCCAAGCACATCGAGCAGCCTGCGCCCCTCCATTCGAAGCCCGCTTCTTCGAGGACTTTGTCGATGCCTTTCTCGCGACAAATCCCATCAACAATCTGAGATCCAGGGACCGCAATCGCTTTGACGCTTTCCGCGACTCGATGCCCTTTGAGATATTTTGCCGCTTCCTCGAAATCCGAAAGCCGGCCGTTGGTGCAGGATCCAATGAAACAAACGTCTACTTTCGTTCCCTTGATAGGATGCCCAGCTGGCAATTTCATATACTCGAGGGCCTCCACCACCAAATCCTTGTCTGAATCCTTTGACCCCTCAATAGTGGGAATGTCCTCCTCCACTGAGATGGCCTGTTCAGGATTGATGCCCCAAGTCACGGTAGGAGCTATGTCTTCCGCATTGAATTCGACAACGTCATCGTATTGGCAATCTGGATCGCTAGCAAACGACTTCCAGTTTTCGGCAGCCTTGTCCCAATCGTCGCCGCTCGGTGAATACGGTTTTCCCTTCAAATAATCGAAGGTTTTTTCGTCTGGATTGACATAACCTACGCGCGCACCTCCCTCGATCGACATGTTGCAAACCGTCATCCGCTCCTCCATCGAGAAATTGTCGAAGACCGATCCTCCATACTCATAAGCGAATCCTGTTCCTCCTTTAACTCCGAGCTTGCGGATGATGTGCAGGATAACGTCCTTAGCGTAAACGCCTGGGCGCAACGAGCCATTAACGTTGATTCGGCGCACTTTCAACTTGGCGATGCCCATCGTTTGGGTAGCCAGCAAATCTCTGATTTGAGTCGTCCCCACGCCAAACGCAATAGCTCCAAATGCTCCGTGAGTGGATGTGTGGGAATCGCCGCAGGCGATTGTCGTTCCTGGCTGGGTAATCCCTTGCTCAGGGCCAACGACGTGGACGATCCCTTGTTTGCCGCTCGGCAAATCAAAGAATGTGATACCCGTTTCCTCGCAATTCTTGCGCAGCTCTTTAATCATGGCATCGGCCAGCGGATCCGCAAATGGCTCTCGTCGCTGATCAGTGGGCACAATGTGATCAACGGTCGCAAAGGTCCGGTTCGGATAAGCAACCGGCAAGTTCAAGTCGCGAAGCATTCCAAATGCCTGGGGACTGGTAACCTCGTGAATCAAGTGCGTCCCAATCAACAGTTGTGTCTGTCCGTTAGACAGCTCCCTGACTGCATGGGCATCCCAAACTTTTTCAAATAATGACTGGCTCATTGTATTCCCTTAACTGAGATAGATTTCAAAACAATCGCCACCGACATCCTGGCTATCAAGTAAGAACAGGCAAAAGCTGTATCCTTGCCTCAGGGAGCTACCGGTTCGAAATCCAATTGGCGGCGGTAGTCTCGAGGCGTCATTCCCAGCCGTTTTCTAAACTGAGAATTAAATACGCTAAGATTCGAATATCCGCATGATTTCGAGATCGTAGCGATTGGCAATCGGCGTCGTGCAGCCAGCATTTTGGCGGCTTCTCGGATTCGGATGACATTCAGGTAATCGTTGAATTTCTGCCCGCTAACTCTTCGGAAGAAACGGGAAAACGAGCTAGAATCCATGCCTAAATGCGACGCTACGCTATCACGATCAATATCTTCGCAATAGTGTACTACGATATACTCCCTCGCGGATTTAAAATGTATGCGGTCACGGAATTTGTATACATTTAACTTTTGATTATCAATGAGTTGCCACCTATTGATTGATAAGAGCAAATCGATAAGTGCATAGACTCGAGCTATACGTAAAAATCCGCGAGCTCCTTTGATTGTCCGCAATCTCGAACGAACCCTGTCAAACTCGGGAAAACGGCAAATCGCTCCTGCCCGATCTCCTGAGATTAAGGTTCGCGCACCAGCGGTTTCCGGCAGTTTCCAAAGAGACGGAGAGAAGACCGATTTGGGGATGTGGAGAAATACCGCCGTCACTTCAGCATTCTCGCTATCCGATCTCCAACAATGGTTGGTACCAGCCTCGATGAAAGCTACTGTACCCGGAGCGAAGTCGCCCTCATGAGATCCAATTCGGACTGTACCGGAACCTCTGACAATCGCCACTAATTCATGATTAACATGCCGGTGCAGAGAGTTTTCAACTAGCTGGTTATCAATTTCATACAATCCAATTAGCGACTCGCTGCTCGGCACATCCTGTACTGCATCTCCAAGAACCTCCATATCATAATGAATTTGTTGCAGAATTATAAATTATGATATTTTTTTGCAACTAATTCTTTATTAACTAGCAATCGAGACCAACAAGCCGACAATTGGGTGCACCTGCGGTGCGGAATAAATGGGTACTCGAGAATTCTCAGGAAACTACGGCCGAGGCGGCCGCAGCCCTCGCGACTTCACCAAGAGGCGTACTGATGTAGCGTTCACCACTACTGGCCGCTATAGTAACAATCCGCTTGCCCGCCATTTCCGGGCGTTTGGCTAGTTCTATAGCCGCCCAAATGGTTGCTCCCGAGGATATGCCTACACTCAAACCATCTTTAAGAGCAGCCTCTTGGGCGGTCGAGAAGGCGTCATCGTTTTCAACTGTTATGACTTCGTCAATTATCTGCGTGTTGCAATTCTTGGGTATAAAACCAGCACCGATTCCCTGGATCTTATGGGGCCCTGGATTACCACCGGATATCACGGGGCTATTCGTTGGCTCCACTGCCACGGTTTTCAGATGGCGGCGGCTCTTAATCACCTCCGAAACCCCGGTTATCGTTCCGCCCGTTCCGACACCCGAGACGAAGGCGTCAATCTCGCCGCCTGTCGCTTCCCAAATTTCTTCCGCTGTTGTTTGGCGATGTATCTCCGGATTGGCTGGATTCTCGAACTGCTGCGGCATAAAGGCATTATCCCCATGCTCTTCCATGAGCTCCATGGCTCGGGCAATCGCGCCAGGCATCCCTTTTGGTCCTTGGGTCAATACCAGATCCGCGCCCAGCATATTCAACAGAACGCGACGCTCCATGGACATCGTTTCCGGCATAGTCAGTATAAGGCGATATCCCTTAGCCGCGGCTATAAATGCCAAGGCAATACCGGTGTTACCCGATGTGGGTTCGATAATCACTCCGCCGGATCCCAATTTACCGGCTTTCTCAGCCGCTTCGATCATAGCCAAACCAATACGGTCCTTAATGCTAGATAGCGGATTGAAGAACTCACATTTGACAAGCACCTCCGCTTCGAGACCTTCCGCCAAGGCATTCAGTTTCACTAAAGGCGTTTTCCCTATGGCCGCCGCTATGTTCGGGTAAATACTAGACATTTCACTCCACCCAATGAAGGGCAGTTTCCCTTGTGTCAATCTTAGATCCCTTCCCAATGGCCACTCAACTTGAACTTCCTTCCGGAAATCGACCCAGTGTCAAATTCAACGCGTCGCCAAGATTAGGATACTTAAACTGATAGCCAAATGATTCAAGCCTAGCTGGTTGAGCTCGACAGCTAGATAGCAAGCCTTCATTGGCGAACTCGCCAAGCATAAGCCTCAAAACTGGAGCAGGAACACTCATGACCGCGGGGCGGCTCAAGACGGATCCTAGGCATTTCGCGAATTCCCTGCTCGTAACGGGGTTTGGCGACACTAGATTGCAGGCTCCGGCTTCTTCTTCCATGAGAAGGTGGTAGAGGGATCCTATCCAGTCCTCCAAAGCAATCCAAGGCAGCCATTGATTCCCTTTGCCCAAAGCTCCCCCCAGTCCCATCAAAAATAGCGGCAGCATCTCTCTCAAGGCGCCACCTCCGGCGTCCATAACAACGCCCGTTCTAAGTCGGACAACTCGATCTAAGAAGCTTTCCGCCGCGATCGACTCCGCTTCCCAGGCCTGGCAAAGTTCCGCCAGAAATCCGGTCCCAAGCGGATCTGTCTCGCGAACTCTCTGGTCGCCACAATCTCCGTAGTATCCAATTCCCGAGGCGCAAATAAATGTTTGTGGCTGGCGCTTCACTCCTTCTAAAGCTTGGACCAGGAGCTTCGTGGCATCGACCCGGCTATTCCATATTTGGGTTTTTCGTTGATCGTTCCACCTGCCAGAAGCCAAGTTCTCTCCCGCCAAGTGAATCACCGCATCGAAACCTTCCAATCGTTCCTTATCTACCATCCCTGACGCCGGATCCCAACCTACGTCACCATTCTTGGGAGACCGGGTAAGGACGGCCACGCTGTGACCTTGGGCCCTGAGAAACGCGCTGAGGCGACTCCCTAGAAAACCATATCCACCTGATATGAGTATTTTCAATGGGTTCCGATCCCTGTATCGGTCCCACAGAACCAGGTCGTTTTTCGTAATTTCGTGCCGATACCAAAAGGTCCTTTCCAAAATGGATTGAACATGGCCCCTAGCAAACGAGTTTACCAACGATCCACCTGGTAATGCGTATTCTATTTCGTCAGCTAGGATACTCGTTGAAGCATCCACTCCGTTAAACGCGTGCTTGTGCTCCCATTTCGCAAAGGGGCCTCTTACTTGAACGTCCTTGAAGTAGACGCCATCCGAGCACTCGCTTATTACAGCTAACCACTCTTTACGAAAGCCTAGCTTGCGAAGCTGCAATAGAATCGTCGAATTCTCTTCGAGACCCGTTCCCGTCTTCGATAGGATTTCCAGGCGATCCCATGGAGGGGCAAGACGCTCGAAAGCGCCCTCTCTAGCATGCAAATCGAATGCCTCGCTCGCAGAGCAAGGCAATAAAACCTCCCGCCTAAACCGCATTGACTTCTATTACCGTCAAACCCGGCTAGGGGGATCAAATCGATTCCGAATAAAGGACTTCATATTCTTTGGCAGAGTTTGTCCAAGAAAAGTCACGCTTCATGCCGTTTGCTTGCATCTTTTCGTATTCGCTTTTCGACCCGAATATGGATAGCGATTCCTCCAACGCATCCCTAAACGCTTGCTCGCTTGGCTCGAAAAGCAAACCGGATCCTTTTTCAGCGTCTTGTCGAAAGTCG
>DKNL01000173.1:3837-6991 GCA_002474325.1 Opitutales bacterium UBA7389 | reverse complement strand
TGTGAACATGCTCGAACGCGACGAGCTGCAGGAAGCTTGGCTAACGTAAGCCGTTTTGAACCGAACTGACCTAGCCGCCAGGGCGTCGATATGCGGAGTGTTGGCGATAGGGTCGCCATAGCAGGAAAGCTGAATCCCTAAATCGTCCGCAGTTATCAGCAAAACATTGAGCTGCTCATCTGCGAGTCCTGTATGGGGAAGCGAAATGGCCAGAAGGAAGCTGAAAACGACCCTCATTGTCTAAAGCCAGAATTCTTGGCCCTTAGCCTTTGGGCGTGAGACGCAGAATCATACCGCGACGGTCGATGAGCACGTAGAGAGCCCCATCGGGGCCGGTCTTCATTTCCCGGACGCGTCCGGACTCGCGAAGGATGACTTCCTCTTTAACTACTTTGTGGCCATCGAGCTCGATACGAATGATTTGCTGGTGTTTGAGAAAGCCCACTAGTAGATCGTTCTTCCACTTGGTGAATAGGGGGCTGGTAGAGAACTCTATGCCTCCAACGGCGGGCGAGGGGATCCAGTAGTGAATAGGCTCTTCCATGCCTGGCAGCGATTTGTAGGGCGTTTGAATCGTGCCGTCCCGATCGATTCCTTTAGTAGCGAGGGGCCAGCCGTAGTTGGCGCCCGCTTTGACTACATTGAGTTCGTCGCCCCCCATCGGACCATGTTCGGCCGCCCAGATTTCTTTGGTTACCGGATGCAGGGCCATGCCTTGGGCATTGCGAGTCCCGTAGGCGTAAACAGTCGGGAGAACGCCGTACTTTTCCATCGAGTTGTAGGGATTGTACTCTGCCGGCCTTCCATCGTCATGCATCCGATGGAATTTGCCCTCTGGCCGAGCTAGGCTTTGGGAGTCCAACATGCGACCGCGATCGCCGATCGAGAGGTGCAGAAATCCTTCGGAGTCGAAGAGCATGCGAGCTCCGAAGTGATCATAGATTACCGTATAGTCGTCGGATCGCGGTTTGTAGACATCCTCTTGATCCACCCAAATGTGGTTCTTAATTCGGCCTCGAACTATACGGGTAGCGCAACGGCGGTTGGGCTCGTCATCAATGATTTCCGGAATCTCATCGATGTAGCAAAGGTAGATCCATCCATTCTCTTTGTAGTTGGGATGGAGAGCGACGTCCATGTAGCCGAAAGGCTGACCCGTAGGACGCGTTGCCGGCCTTGGTGTGTTGGCGATGGGTCGGTAGTCTACCTCGCTGTCGACGAGTAGTCGTAGACGCCCGGGAAATTCGGAAAACACCGCCGTTCGCTCATCGATGAACTCCATTCCCCAAGGCTGTTCCAAGCCCTCGGCCAGCACTTCTACGTTGAGAGTGTAGTGTTCGGTTTCCGAGATGGGTTTAGGCGGCGGCGGTTTTACCCCCATCTTAGCTTCTCGATCCAGGATGAACTGAAGCACGTTATCGATTTGGTCTTGCTTCAGAACCTGGCCCCAAGCGACCATTTGAGTCCCGGGAATGCCGAACTCGATGTTGTTGCGGTGCGTGTTGTAGCTAGATCCGAAGTTCCACATGCCATCCAAAAACCCGGGGAACTGGCCTCCCTCCAAATTGGGACCATGGCATTGGGCACAATAAGTCGCGTAGATTTCCTCCCCGTCCCCGAGGTCCTGACCGCGGAGCAATGGGGATGCGATCAGGGATAATGCGAAGGCGATCAATAAAGAATTTGCTTTGGGCCGGGATGACATAGAGGAACAATTAGGTTCTACCATGCAACCTGTCTACTCTCTTCTATGATTCTATAGCGTACGTTAAAGATCCCTTGGGCAACCCAGGGGGCGGCCAAAATAGCAAGACAGGCCTCTAGCCTCTCGTTTCACCCTCGGTGCACGGACAAGGATGCCTTTGCTACTTTTGAAAACGAGCGGTCGGATTTCGCCCCTATCACGAAATCGGAAACGAATTGGGGGCGTCAAACTTCAAGGATCTTTCTTTTCCCCAATGACCAGAGAGAAATTTGATCCTTCTGCAAAGCAGAGACATGCATTTGCGAAGTAAGAATGACGAGTGATGTCGCAGTCGTGGGAGAGCTTTGTTAAAAACGTTTCCAGATAGCAGGCTCAACAACAACCGCTCCCCTGATCGACCGTTCAAGCTGGGGAAGAGTGTTCCTGACGGCGTGGCCTGGACGATTATGAATACGATAAACGTGATCTGCGTGCTAATGTTGGCGAACGCTTTTGTTAAAGGCTTTGCTGACAGATCTTGCATTGATGGAGCCAACGGTTTCCGGTGAGTCCTGGCTTTTGTTTGGGGAAAGTTGTAACCCTCACCCTTTCGGCAAAGTTGTTGTTACTGGTGTTGTTGGTTCTGTTTTAATCAAAAATGCGACTTGAAACAAAATCCCTTTTCATTCGCTTTGCGGCGTATTCGCTTTTCTTGGGCCTGGGTGATGGAGCCTGGGGAAAAGACGAGCCCTTTCCGTCGGTCGTGAAGAATGTGGCGATTTCGATGCGGGATGTCGATGAAATGGAGCAGTTTCCGCTAAGGGTCGATGGAGGCAAGGGATCTGCCCTGATTTTCGTGACCCACGACTGCCCGATCTCCAATGCATATGCCCCCGAGCTAGGGAGGCTGGAAAGAGAGTACGGAGCCAAAGGGTTTAAGATGATACTGGTCTACGTGGATCCAGATGTAAGCGAAAACGAAATACGGAAGCACCGGGAGGAATACAGCCTTTCCGGTTACACCGCAGTTGTCGATAGGGAGCACAAGCTCGTTAGGGAGATAGGTGCGACCGTTACTCCTGAAGCAGTGGTGATCCTTGCCGATGGGTCCATTCCCTACCGAGGGCGAATAGATAATATGTATCCGAGCCTTGGCCAGCGCCGCCGTGTGATAACGGAGAAAGATCTCAGAGCTGCACTGGACGCTGTCGAAGAGAATCGATCGGTCAAGGTCTCGAGAACGCAAGCGGTAGGATGTTATATACCCAATATTTAAACTCAATGAGCCCAAATAGAATTATGAAATTGCAAAACCCTTTCCACGCGGTTCTCGCGATTGCCATCCTGGCAACTGCCAGTGAAGGAAAGGAGGCTGGATCGAAGGTCATCACTTTCAGCGAGCACATCGCCCCGATCGTCTTCGATAATTGCGTCTCTTGCCATCGGCCGAACGAGGCAGCCCCTTTTTCG
>DKNL01000173.1:0-3445 GCA_002474325.1 Opitutales bacterium UBA7389 | reverse complement strand
TACATGCCCCCTTGGCACGCCAGCTCAAAGGACTATGAATTCGAGGGTCATCGGGCCCTGAGCGAAAAGGAAATCGAGCTGATCGGCGATTGGGTCGATAGCGGAATGGCCGAGGGGGACCCATCGAAGGTGCCTGATCTGCCGCGTTTTACCGATGGGTGGCAACTCGGAGAGCCCGATCTGGTCGTTAGCATGAGAGAGGGGTATAAGCTCTATGCGGAAGGCCCGGATATTTACCGAAACTTTGTGATACCGCTGAACTTGAAAGAGGACAAGTGGATTAAGGCCATTGAGTTTCGCCCAGGGGAGCCGACGGTAGTTCACCATTCGCTGTTTTACTACGATACCAGCGGTGAAGCTCGTCGAAGGGACGAGTTGGATCCTGTTCCGGGTTTCAGGACGATGGGTGGTGGAGCCCAGAGAGAGGGCTCGATTGGGGGCTGGGCAGTGGGCGGAGTTCCCAAAAAGCTGCCCGACGGGCTTGCCTATCGCCTTCCCGAGGGGGCGGACCTGATTTTATCCACACACTTCCATCCGTCTGGAAAAGAGGAAACCGAAACTTCAACAGTGGGATTTTATTTTTCCGAAGAGCCGCCAGAACAGCGCTTCATCGGTTTGCAGCTACCCCCTGTCTTCGGGGCTTTAGCTGGAGTGGACATCCCGGCGGGAGATTCCAGCTACACGATCAAGGACTCCTTCGTGTTGCCAGTTGACGTTAAGGCTTTTGGGGTGAGCTCTCATGCCCATTACCTAGGCAAAAGCATGAAGATGACGGCTACGTTGCCGGGTGGGGCGAGGAAGGAGATGCTTTCCATCAGCGACTGGGATTTTTCGTGGCAAGAGCAATACCGTTATAAGGACTATGTTTTTCTTCCAGCGGGAACGCTGCTCGATGCTGAAGTGGTCTGGGACAATTCGGAGGATAATATCCACAACCCCAATACGCCCCCAAAAAGAGTTACGTGGGGTAGAGAGTCGGACGACGAGATGGGAAGCGTGACCCTAAAAATGGTTGCGGCGAATCCAGAAGAGTTTCCGAAGCTTAGTGCGGATATCAGAAGCCACGTTGCTGCCGCGGCCCGTAAAGCAGGCCTTCGTCGATTATCGGGAGGCCGCAATCGCGCTCAGGAACCGAGAGGGAACCGGCGAGGTTTGCGTCAACGTATGCTTGAGCGATTCGATGGGGATGGGGACGGAGTTCTAGGGCCATCTGAACGCGAAGCTGCCCGAGAGGCTTTCGGACGATAAGCTCGGGATTTTACGGCTGAGTCCTCTGCGTTGAAACGCGCACTGGTAGCCACTTGTAGTTGCGGGAAGCCCACAATCCTAGGGCTCGTGAGGAGAGTGTTTCCCAAAAAGATCCTTTGGCATCACTCATGAATACCCATCTGTCAGGTACTACTATGTGATCACCAAATAATGGCGATATATGGGTCGTTGCTTCCAGGGGATATCGCCGAAATTTTTTCTTAAGCCAACTAAGCCACCGCCTCCTTAATAGACGCTCTTGGATGGAGATTGATCGAGAACGTTACGCTGTTCTGGAGGCTCTCTTTTAGTAGCGGCCGCTTTAGGAAATATTTTTGTAACGAGCGATCGAATTGCTTGAAGAATTTGGCCTATGGTGAAATTCTCCGCTTAGAGGGGCCTCGAGTGTATTGGAGCCCTTAAAACAACTGGGGCTTCGCCGGATTTCAACCGCCGAGAAGTTTCATTTTAGGTCAGTGCTCATCCAGTTTCATTAACTTTGGTCAGCGTTCGCGTTTGATCCGAGTCGTAAACCTTTTGAGCTAGCTCGCCCACCTCACGACCCTGACGAATACTCCCTTGGACGTGCTATCGCCCTAAAGCTTAGGCTTTTGAATCTCAAGCTACAACCATTTGGACGCTGCTCGAATGCGATAAACTTAGATTTAAATAGGTTAGGTAAGTGCGGAAGTTCTGCTACTTAGCCCGGAAGACATCGCTGTTGACGGCCGTGATGATGAGATCCTGGAAGCGGTATCCTTCGGGTGGCTCGGTGGCTACGATTTCTTCCACGACGCGCCGATCGCCTACCGATAGCTTGCGGCCGGCACCGTATTCAAGAAGCTTGGTCAGGAGGCAATGGGTGAAGATCTCCCGATTCTCGAGCAGGTGTCTTTTTATAGATGCCGCCCCGTCGAGTTGGGTGCCGTCGGGCAAGGACGAGGATGCATCAATGGTGACCTTGGACTCTCCGAGGTAGCGCTCTCGCCATCCTCCTATGGCATCGTAGTTTTCCAGCGCCAAACCGATCGGATCAATGTTGCGATGGCACTTGGCGCAGGTTTCTAATTCCGTGTGGGCTTTGAGCGTCTCCCTGACATTAGTGGCCTGACTGGTGTCGATGTCGATCGCTGGCACGTCCTTGGGAGGAGGAGGCAGATGCTTGCCGAAAAGATTGTCCAAGATCCAAACCCCGCGAAGAATGGGAGACGACTCGACACCGTCACCGGTCACGGTAAGGACTCCTGGCAACCCGAGGATACCGCCGCGGTTGCGAACGTGGATGGGTAGTTTCTCGGATGTAGTTGAGAGACTGATACGAAAAGGCTCTGGCCAAACTAGGCTTTGACGCTGGCGGGTAGCGACCGCGGCCAAAGTTTTGTCCATCTTTGGCTCCATTTCCCAGATCACTCGCATGGCGCTGTTGGCGTAGGTAAAGTCGGAGTCGATAAAAGTGGATATGGGCAAATTGTCCCGCAAGACTTCTTCGAAGAATCTCTCGGTGGAGCGAACGAATCCGTAGCGGACGTTGTCGTCCCAATCGTAGCGATTGTCGCATACGTTTACCGCTTGAATATCGCGATTGCCCAGCCACTGCCCCGTGAAATGCTTTACGAACTGGCCCGACTTTGAATCGCTCAGGAGACGTTCCGTCTGGGCAACAAGGGTATCGGGATCGGATAGTTTCCCGGCGGCTGCTAGCTCCAGAAGTTCAGTGTCGGGCATGCTACTCCAAATGAAATACGATAGGCGTGATGCCAGAGCGTACTCGCTTAGGAAGTTGCTGTTTTCTGTCTCTCGGTAGAGGAATTCTGGCGAACAAAGGATCCGCCGTATGGCGTAGTGCCAGGCGAATTCCGGTTTTTCCATTCGGATTCCATGCTCAAGGACGGAGGAAATCAATTTTTCAGATTCGGTATCTGTTAGAGGACGACGAAACGCTTGCGAAGCCATGGGCAGGAGCTTTGTCTCCAGTGTCGAGCGATCCAAGTTAGGCGGCCAGGTGCCGAAAAATTCTTTCACCCGCGGGGGCACGTCCACCGGCCCCTCTACCTCCATTCCTCGGAGTTCTACGGTAAGTTCAGGCCTATCTTTGATCTCCTTTAGAACTGCATTGATTTCCCTTCGGTTTAGATCACCCATTGGATACTGGCCGGGCAATAGCCGGTTGGAACAGTAAAGATGAAAGGTCTCCCCT
>DKNL01000224.1 GCA_002474325.1 Opitutales bacterium UBA7389 | reverse complement strand
CCACCCATCAGTCCCGAAGCCATCGCTACATAGCCTTTCAGGATCGTACCAAAGCCATGTATACGCTCGCTCGTTCGGCAATTGACTTTGTGCGGCATGACCGAGGAACCAACCTGCCCCTTTGAAAAGCCTTCACTCATGAGGCCCTGTCCGGCCATTAGCCGGATTGCCGTAGTCAAATTTAAAGCAGGGGAAGCCAACTGCTCCAAGGCGGTAACTGTATCCAAATCAACACTCCTTGGATAGACTTGGCCAACGCTGCTTAATACTTTACCGAAGCCCAAATGCTTCACGATACTCTTTTCCAACTGGGCTACCTTTCTCGCGTCTCCTTCGAAAAGCGTCTGCTGATCCAGCTGGGTGCCTACAGCTCCTTTTAATCCTCTAGCCGGATACCGTTCCACTAAATCGTGAAGGCGGTCTAAGCTCACCAGAAGTTCCTGCCCCGCCATGGCGAAGCGCTTTCCCAGCGTAGTCGCCTGAGCCGGAACATTGTGCGTGCGGGCCGTAATCATTAGATCCCGAAACTCCACCGCTCTTTCCACCAATTTGTTGAGACAGGCGACCGCCTTGACGCGTACCAAATCGAGAGAGCGAATCACTTGCAGCTGCTCCACGTTTTCGGTCAAATCGCGACTCGTCATTCCCAGATGGGCCAGTTCATAGCCAGCCAAAGCTGAGAACTCCTCGATCCGGGCTTTCACATCGTGCAGAACTTTGCGCTCTCTTCTGTCGATGGATGCCAAGTTCACCGTGTCCTTAACGGATTCATACGCCTTGATCGCTTTCAGCGGTATTTTTAGCCCCAATTCTCTTTGGGCTTTCATTACTGCGATCCAGTAATCGCGCTCCATAATGACACGGCCATCGCCTGACCAAATCGACTTCATAGCATCCGATGCGTAGCGATCGGCAAGAACGTTTCTAATGATGGGCTTGTTTCGTGACATAAACACGCATGACCCTGAACTCGAAGGAGAGAATTTAAAGCATTTTCCACCTGATCGATTCGCCTAAGGTTCAGGGCAAGGAAGGTCTCGTCGAATTTTCTAGTTGTGGCTCCGCAATTGCCAGGCTTGCATACGACTCGGCTATGACCCATCCCTCCGAAGCAATCGCAAAGAAGACCATCGCCCTCGAGCTAAGTGTGATGCGATCCGGTTCCACATTGCTAAAAGCACTCATGTCAGCAGCCCCGGATATCAGCAGCCTTCCCGAAACCAATTTCCAGAAGTTTCAATCTGACAACGCCGAAGAGGAAGTCTCTAGCTTGAGCGGGGAGCGAATCATCGTTTTGAAAAGGCCCGCTTGGTTCAACGAGATCGATTCATATCCTCGGCTTCCCAATGTAGCCGACCACAAACGCGTCATTCTTGCCCGAGACGTCCATACTACTACAGCGTCGCTTCGGAAAATGGCCTTTCGAAAAGCAGAACCGCTCGTGCCAAAACGGGCAGACAACTGGCTGGCCAACCGCTACTGGGCCGAAGTCTACCTAAATCTACTGCAACGTTTTCCAGACGACGGCATTTCCAATTTTTGGATACGATACGAAGATCTTGTGAGCGGCCCTATCGAATGGACCGGAAAGCTGTTTAGATTCCTGGGTTCGGACAGGAGCGAGGGAACCGACTCCTACCCTCCCCCGAGCGGCTACGATTGGAAATGGGGAACCGACGATGGAGGCGAGAAAATCAAGTCTCTTAAGGTCCAGGCTCCTCGCATCCCTCAAAGCAGCCTTGCTATTCTAGATAGAGTCCAAAACTTGCCTAGCGTAAAAAAGGCACGAGAAAAACTTGGGTACGCGGCAAGCTAACTTTCGATGACCTCGAGGTAAATCGACTCCAATTTGTCCCCAACCCTGTCGATGCGATGCTCGTTAGCATTATGTTTGGCGGCTGCACTCAATTGTAACCGCAAAGAATCGTCTTTCATCAGCCTAACCATGGCATTCGCCATAGCACACTCATCATCAGGTTCGAAAATCAGTCCGTCATCACCATGAGTAACAACCTCTGGGATCCCTTTTGCTCGCGGACCAATCATGGGTAGCCCGAAGGCCATCGCCTCAAGTAAGCTCACTGGCTGGTTTTCGGTCTTACTCGCCGTGATAAATACATCGCCCAAAAGCGGATAATTCTCCTTCATCAGAATATCCCGCTCAATTCGGCCGACGCGTACGACGGAATCTTCCATCTCTAGACTGGCTAATTGTTTGTCTATATCTGGATCCGATGGACCAGCTCCCACGATCACCAATTTGGCCTTGGGGTTCACACGCGTCACTTGGGCGAAAGCGTCGATGAGCATGTCCAATGATTTTTCAGGCGAGATTCTTCCCACATAGATGAAGGCAAAGTCGTCGATACCGAGTGACTGTCGGAATTCGCGAATCTCCGATTCCGGCCGGAAGTCGATTCGCTCGATTCCGTTTGAAAGCAAAGTCGTGCTCTTGGAGAGCCCCCTCTTGACTAGATTTTCCCTGACCGATTTCGACGGGCTGACGATATGGCTGAACCGATTGAAGAAGGTCACAGAATACTTCCACATCGCCTTGCGAGTGAAAGCGAAATTGGGGATGTGGAATTGCTTCAAATATTCTGGCTCGGCAAAAAACGTGTGGAACGTTCCGACAACAGGTATTCGCTTCAGGCGACCGAGCAGCATCCCTTCTAGGCCACAACCGAATTCAGTATGCACGTGGATCAAATCCGGTGGCGAGATGTTCAATCGACGATAAGTAGAAAGGAAAAGAGGCACGGAAAACCGGAGCTTGGGTACATTTGGGATAGGTACCGAAAATGGCAGTCCAAACAACTTTATACGCGGATCTAGACCAGCAATCTGGACTAGCCTATCTTCACGGTTCGGGCGGGGGTAGAAGATGCTGATTTCATGGCCCCTCGAAGCTAACTCATTAGCTTGATTAAACACCGCCGAACTAACACCCGAAATGTAGGGCAAGAAGCTATCCGTAAACAGGCAGATACGCATTATGAACGGGAGTGAAACGAAACAAGCAGATCCGGGGCAACCTTAAACCTGAATACCCAGCTTTCCTATCCCATTTCCCTGAATTCGCTAGGCCAAACAACGTATAGCCAGATTGCGGAGAGCCTCTTCCTGTTCCCCAGGTCTCTCTACGATCTCCTCGAATACCCGTATAAACTCCCCTTGGTGGTCGATCAACCGCTTCAACGAAGGCATTTTTCGAGCTCCCAGCAATTTTCCCATGTACCAGAGGTTTTGAGTGAAGACGTTGTAATTGCTCTTCTCGGAAAGCCCAGCGTAGCGATCCTTGTATTTGGCAGCCGCCCGCTCGAAACTCGGCTTAGCTATTCCTCGGCCGCCCACCTCTATCTCGCCGCCATCGACTAAAGATTTGAGCTGAATGAGCAATCGATTGCGATTCTGCAGGGATGCGATGACCGGTCTGGCATCGTTACCAGCAAAAAAATGCCTGCGAAGCGCTTGCAGGGTCCAATCGAGATTGCGTGAGAAAAACGCCTCGGTGGATTCGAAAAAGTCGCCTCCGCCAAAGTTCGGGACGAGCTCTTCAATAAGCTCCAAAGCAATTTCTCCTCCCTCAGAGCCCAAATACGTCGCCAGTTTTTTAACCTCTTCGATGAGAAGTCGCGAGTTGCCATTGACTTTGCTGATCAAAGCCTCAGCCGCGTGCGGACCGATTTCGACGCCCATAAACGAACATTCCTCGTCCAAAATCGCTGCCAACGCCTCCGAACCATTGCCTCTGGAATCCACTCCTCCAGAGGCAATGTATTCTCCATGCTTCTCCAGCCACTTCGGGAATCGCTTTCGGCGATCGACCGGCGAGGCGGAAAACAAAACGCCGACATCCTCAGGCCGGATCATCTCCAGGATTTCCTGCAAGTTCTGGCAAGCCGTCTGGGTTCCTTCAGCCCGGCCGGTCTTATTGTCAGCCATAAACGTGCAACCTTTTAGCCAAACAACGCGGCGCCCGCCAAACAACCCAATGGTCTGGGTTGCCTCTCGAAACCGGTTAACCAGCGTTTCCACATCCTCGACTTTGATAGCGTTTCCATCGATTACCTCGATGGAAAACTCGTCTTCGACTTCCGAACACATGGCTTTCCAGAGCTTTGTAGCTGCTCGGTTGGCCAGAAAATCGTCTGGTCCGGATACATAAGTGAAACTCGGGTCCGCCATGGAACCAGAATGATTGCCACTGAGCCCAACTTTGAAAAGGCTTTTTCTGAACGATTGAGCCGCCTACATCAACCCGGACAACATGGCCTTGCCAATCTGTTCAGGATTCTCAATCACTTATGCGTGATTACCGTGGAAAAAGCCCAAGCGAGCATTCAGGACAATATGGTGCCTATGCCGCGGGAAATGGTTCCCATCGAATCCTGTTTGAACCGCGTATTGGCCGAACCGCTACTCGCCGACCGAGACCTGCCGCCATTTAATCGCTCCACCTTTGATGGATTCGCCATAGCCTCTCAAGAAGCTGTCAATGGGGGGAAGACATTTTCAATCGAGGCTACCGCCTTCGCGGGTGAGGCTGAAATGCACCTTCAGAATTCGAAAGCCTGCATCGAAATTATGACCGGTGCACCGGTCCCTAGAGGGACGGATTGCGTGATAAAAATCGAGGATACCGATACCGATGGAGCTGTCGTGCAGCTAAAGGATGGCGTAATACCGAAGCCGGGCTTGGGGATTCACCCACAAGGGTCCGATGCCCAAGCCAATCATGAGCTCCTCGCACCAGGTTGCCGCATGACTGCCAAAGAAATGGCTATTGCGGCCTCCATTGGCAAATCCGAATTGCTCGTCACCAAGGATCCCTGTATTTCTATTGTAACTACAGGCGACGAACTAGTAGATATAGCGACCCATCCGCTTCCCCATCAAATTCGCCGATCGAACGACCTTTCCCTTTTGCTGGCCCTTCGCTCTGCGGGATATCAGCAAGTCGAGCGATTCCATCTGAGCGACGATCCGGAGGAAACCGAAGCCTTCGTTGCAGATGCTCTTTCTGAATTAGACATCCTTGTTCTGGCCGGCGGCGTGTCGAAGGGCAAAAAGGACTACCTGCCAAAAGCCTTGGAGAACGCCGGAGTTCACAAAGCTTTTCAATGGGTTAGCCAACGACCAGGCAAACCGCTATGGTTCGGGGTATCCGACGTCTCCCCCCTCCGTACTAGAGTGTTCGCTTTGCCAGGCAATCCGGTATCCTGCTTCACTTGTCTACACCGCTACGTAATTCCAGCATTAAATCTGAGCTCCGGGTTGAACCGAGAATACGTTTTCCAAGCTTTGCTCAAAAAACCGTTTCGATTCGCTCCGCCGCTTACCCTGTTCCTCCCCGCCACGCTGAGTATCGATGAAACCGCTCGATCCTGGGCAACGCCATTGCCATTCAACACATCTGGCGATTTCGTGTCAGTGGCTGGAACAGACGGCTTCCTAGAGCTACCCGCCCAGCAAACTGAGTTTGAAAAAGGAACCGCGTTGCCTTTCCATCCATGGAGCGTCTAAATCTATCTTCCGACAACCGATGACGTGCTCCATAGAATTCGATCGCACTCTTGCAACCACGGATCTCCGCAAAAGGCTTGGAAGCATTCCTGGGGGCAGGGAGGACCCGCTCGGGCCTCCGTATCAAAATTTTGGAAGGCCGAGCCGGGCCTTACCTACCAACAAACGAAACATCTGTTTCTCCTAATAGAGTAAGGGCGATTCCAGAGATTTCACCCGCGGCGAGAAAATTGTAATGACGATTGCCACCGATTCTACAATGCTTCCCGACGAAATGCATCTATCGTAAATTCGGTGCCTCGACTATGACTAAATTATCTCACCTAGACGAAAAAGACCAACCACACATGGTGGATGTCGGGGGCAAAGCAGTCACTCGACGGACCGCGAAGGCCGAAGCGACTGTCAAACTTACTAGAGCAGTCATATCCCAATTCGATGGCAAAGACATCCAGGGGAAGAAAGGCCCCGTCTTCCATACTGCCATTCTTGCCGGGATACAGGCAGCTAAGAAAACAAGCGACCTGATTCCCTTGTGCCACCCGCTCCCTCTAACCAAATGCCACGTACAAATCGATACCATCGATGATGAACGCGTTGCCATACGGTCCGAAGTCGTAACGGATGGCAAAACGGGCGTCGAAATGGAAGCCTTGTCCGCAGTCAATGGGGCAGCCTTGACGCTTTACGATATGTGCAAGGCAATTACCAAAGGCATTACTATCGAAAACATCCGGCTGATCGAAAAGGCAGGAGGGAAAAGCGATTACTCGGCTTGATAGCGAGTTCGTATCGATCAGTTTTCCATGAAGTTGACGATTGAATACTATGCGGTTCTAAAGGAGCAACGGGGCTGCAGCTCGGAATTCTTGGAAACGTCCGCAAGCACGCCGGCGGAACTCTACGACGAATTGAAAGCACGCCACGGCTTGAGCCTGGATCGATCCACGCTAAAAGTAGCGGTCAATGAGGAGTTCGCGGAATGGGACCAGCCGCTTAAAGACGGCGATACTGCAGTATTCATCCCTCCCGTTGCCGGAGGCTAAGGCTATTATGGAACTGAATCGCTTTCAAATTTCTGAGATCGCCATCGAGCCCGACAAATTGCGGTTAGAACTGCAGAGCGAAATCGCGGGTGCCTACACTTCATTCGAAGGCTGGGTGCGAAACCACAACGAGGGTGCATCCGTACAGGCATTGGAATATTCTGCCTACAAAGTATTGGCGGAAAAGGAAGGCGATCGGATAATTGCCGAAGCTCTAGACCGATTCGAAATTGCCGGGGCGGCGGCTATCCACAGGATCGGTTTGCTCGATATTGGCGATGTTGCCGTATGGGTGGGTGCCAGTTCCGCCCATCGGGGACCCGCTTTCGACGGTTGCCGGTACATTATCGATGAGATTAAGGACCGCGTTCCCATTTGGAAACGGGAGAGCTACGAACACGGCCCGGATCAGTGGGTAAACTGTGCTAAGGGTAGCCTAGCATAAGCATTTAAGTTTGGATAATAAAGTCCGTTAGGACCTCTCGGAAACTAACACTAAAACGATGCTCTACGAGGAACGGCTATTCGAATCGCTATAGCCCTTATACAGTCAACCCTGGTTTCCATACGCCTTGGGAGTGATCGGGGCTCTATTCGCGTCTTCGGTCTTCAGGACCTTCAACAAGCTGCCCGAGTTGGTCATGTATCCGACTATCAGCACCACCTGAGTCATGATTTGCATGAACTGGGTCTACTATCGCAATGAACCCGAGATGCTATCGCCCCTTTGCTGCCCAGGAAATGTTAAGTCGATTTTTCGGCTAGCGTCTGGCGGCTAACGGACTAGATCCACAGTCTTCGGCGTGTTTACAATCCCCCTTAAAGCGGTAAAATAGCGGATCATGTTGTTCAGGCTTGATGGCACCATTCCCTCGCCGTTAGATGGCCGCTCTTCAATACAAATTTACTAATGTCAGAAGCCAAATCGGATATCGGACTCGTAGGCCTAGCGGTCATGGGTCAAAACCTCGCTTTGAACATAGCCGACCACGACTTTCGTATTTCGGTCTACAACCGAACTACCTCGAAGACCGATGCCTTCGTTTCGGAAAACCAAGACACTCCTGGTGGCCTCTTCGGAGCTCAATCGATCGAAGAGTTCGTTCAATCCATAAAGCGCCCGAGAAAGATCATCATTCTAGTCCAGGCAGGTAGAGCGACTGATGCCGTTATCGAAGGACTTCTTCCGCTCCTCGATCTCGATGATATCATAATAGACGGCGGTAACGCTCTTTGGACGGATACGATCCGGCGCGAAAAAGATCTGAACGAGAAAGGGTTCCGTTTTGTTGGCTCTGGAGTATCTGGCGGCGAAGAAGGGGCTAGATTTGGCCCATCTTTAATGCCCGGTGGCAAAGAGTCCGCTTGGGAAGAATTGAAGCCAATATGGGAAGCGATCGCCGCCAAGGTCGACGCCGAAACGGGGAAGCCAATTGAAGGCGCCGCTCCCGGCAGACCTGTCACTGGGGGGGTAACCTGTACGACCTACATAGGTGAAAATGGGGCGGGGCACTACGTGAAGATGATTCATAACGGGATCGAGTACGGCGACATGCAAATGATCTGCGAGGCCTACGCACTGATGGGCAAGCTGCTGGGCATGGATCCCAAAGAAATGAGCACTGTATTCAGCGATTGGAACCAAGGAGTCCTCGACTCCTTTCTTATCGAGATAACAGCGGATATTTTGCAGCAGAGAGATCCAGCCACCGGTCAACCATTCGTAGACGTAGTACTAGACACCGCAGGACAGAAAGGGACTGGCAAATGGACCTCCGTTAACGCCTTGGACATGGGTATTCCAGCTCCATCCATCGCCGAAGCCGTATTCGCCCGATTCTTGAGTGCAATAAAAGAGGAACGCGTTGAAGCCTCAAAAATAATCCAGCCCGTATTTGACGCCTTCGATGGCGACAAGTCAGCTTTCATCGAAGCTATTCACGACGCCCTCTATTGTTCCAAGATTTGCTCTTATGCACAAGGATTTCAACTGATGAGGGCCGCCCAAAAAGAGTACGAATGGAAGTTGGATTTTGGAGCTATTTCCATGATTTTCCGTGGTGGGTGCATTATTCGGGCAGCCTTCTTGCAGAAGATCTACGAGGCCTATCAACGGGACTCAAATCTGGCCAATCTCTTGCTCGATCCTTACTTTAATGGGGAGATCGATCGCTGCCAATCGAACTGGCGAAAAGTCGTTGCTGCCGCCGCTCAAAGTGGAATCGCTATTCCAACCTTCATGTCTTCACTAGCCTACTACGACAGCTACCGCAGCGAGCGACTTCCCGCCAACCTGCTGCAAGGGCAACGCGACTATTTCGGTGCCCATACTTACGAACGCGTCGACCAAGAGCGCGGGAAGTCTTTCCATATAGACTGGCCAGATCCGAATCGTCCCCAAATAGACGCCTAAGGTTATCGCTTCCGGATCGTTCGGGGGCAGAGCTAAGTTTTAGCTGAACTTCGTTGGCAGTGTATCCAAATCTCGGGTTCCACCCGGATCCTCCACCTCAAGTCGGGTAACCCTGGATTGATGCATCGCACATGCCTCTCTAGCTCCCCTGTCGCCTGATAACTGGGTAAGCTCATCGAAAAATGTCTTTGGAAATACGACCGGATGGCCGGGATCGCTTTCATATGTAGGTATAACGATCTTTCGACCTTCGTGTTCTGCGAAACTCTCAGCAACAGCTATCACTGTATCCGCTCTCAAATAGGGCAGATCACCCAACAGGATCATCGCCCCATCGAAAAGCTGATCAGAAATAGCCTTTACGCCTTCAGCGATCGTTTTTCCCATACCATCCCGGAATGACTCGTTGTGAACGAAGTTGACGGCGTATTCACTCAAACACGACTCGATACGCTCACGTTCGAATCCCGTAACCACATAGATATCGGTTGAAGCCGCTTCAATTGCCGCGTCTAGCACCCTCTGAATCATTGGTCGCCCTTCGATTCGCATGAGCAATTTGTTGATGCTACCCATTCGTGTTGACTGGCCCGCAGCCAGAATAATGGTGGCCAATCGAAAAGGGTGCATCATTTGCGCGAGACATTTCGGCACTGGACGATCTCTGACATAACGCTCAGGGCAATCTCAGAGGGGGTTTCGCTATTGATATCCAATCCGATCGGGGCACGTATTCGCCCCAGTGCCTCTTCTTCGAATCCAAGCTCACCCAGTCGCTTCAATCTAGCCGCATGGCTCTTCCTACTTCCCAGCGCCCCTATGTATTCCGCCTCGCTGCTCAGGAAAATTGAAAGCGCTTGATCATCGATTTTCGGGTCATGAGTCATCGCCGCTACCGCATCTGAAGGAGCGATTTGGAAGCCTTTCAAGGCCTCTTCAGGCCACTGGCAGACGAGAGAGTCAGGCGGATTCGGAAAGCGTTCCCGCCGAGCGTACGCATCCCTTGGATCGATGACCACCGTTTCATATCCGAGGACGCGGGCAAAACTTACCAGATGAATCGCTATGTGGGCCGCCCCAACAACAAACAATCTGTGTGGACAATCCAAGACTCGAAATAACGCTTTGGAGTTTCCCCAGTCTATTTCTTCAGTCGAGCCACCGGATCGGATATGAGCCTGGGCAGCGGTAATTAAGGCCAGCGGCAAACCAGATTTTTCCTGATGGACTATCCCATCCTTTGAAATCAGACAATGGGCTCCGTCATAGCTCAACAGCAGAGCTCGTTCTCGACAGTCAAGACCACTTGCCAATATCACACCGAGCTTAGCATCCGTCTGCCCCGCGAACGGCTCTACTCTAACAACAATCCTACCTCCGCACGATAAGGCGACCTCCCATGGAAATCCATTCTCTGGGCCAAACCTCAGCCAGCGCGTTTTCCCATCCTTCATACACGCCTTGGCGGCCTCTATGACTTCGCTTTCTACGCATCCTGCACTAACCGAACCAATGAACGCTTCGCCATCCCAGCGTACCGCTAAGACGGAACCGATTCCCCGCGGCGAGGGACGTGAAGCTTGAACAACGGTTGCGGTTGCAAACTGGGTGCCCTTTTTTACCCAATCTCTTAGCTGCGGCCAAATCTCCTGCACAATCCTACGCTAAACCCCCAGAACCCGAATGCGTCCACTTAAATCAGCTATCTTCCGCTGATGTCGCCAATTTCCTTACAAATCTATCCCAGAGCAAGGGAACCAAACCTCAACAAAAGGGCTCTGAACCATATCCCTGACTCGTCAGCCATCTGCTACTAAAATTCACCGTCAAAAGTCCAGCATTTGTAGGTTTTTCGCAATTGTCTCTTTACACACCGATAACCATCACATTCCCTAACATACAACTTAACAAACCCATCGTTTTGAGGTCACAGTTTTCGAGCCAAACAAAACTCGATTGATTAAATCGAAACCGAAAAACCTCGTAATTGCGTATTAGGTTTTCCGCCGATCAAATACTCCGGAATTTCCCTAGAACAAATGGCTAAATAAATCACTGGCTAATCCTCGCCGCTGGTTAAGCCGATTAGAGGACAAACTCCAAATCCTATCTTGCTTACCATGCTTAATCCACTGCCTCAAGAATCCTGGTCCCGCCGCAATGCGACGCACTTGCTGCAACGGGCCGGTTACGGGGGATCTCCCGAAGAACAAGAAGTCTTTTATCAGCTCGGAAAAGAGCAAGGGATCGAAGCGGCTGTCGACTCGCTTCTCGAAACCAGCGAGGACTGGTCCAGTCTTCCTTGGCCAGATTGGATGCAATCTGAAGTCGATCCGAATGGCGAGACTTTCGCTAATCAGGGCGTTCGCCGTAGGGAGTATCTTCGATGGTATTTCAAGTTGCTGCTTCGTAGCCAGCCGCTAGCCTCGAAACTTCTGAAGTTTTTCATCGACCACTTTGCTGTCGATTCCCAAACTATAGGGCAGTATTATCGGTGGATCGGCATGTTCCGTTACACCGAGACACTACGAAGGCATGCAGCTGGTGATTTGGTGGGTGAGGATGTTCCCTTCGAAGGGGATGAGAGGCTAGTGCCTCCCGGCCATTACGGGAATTTTAAGACTTTGGTTAATCACGTTTCATGGTCCGTCGGGATGATCCGGACTCTCGATCTGTACCGGAGCAACCGAGGAAACGTGAACGAGAATTTCGGCCGCGAGTTACTGGAATTGTTTGCGATGGGTATAGGGGGCGAGTATTCTGATGATCCCGAGTACTCCGAGGAGGATGTAGCTGTGGCAGCCGATGCCTTTACAGGCCGAAAAGTCTACGGTTTCCGCTACTTCCCCGACGAGAACCGTTACAATAACCCCGCAGGGGATCAAAATCCACCACTTCCCCCGGCAAGCGTATGGCAAAATCGGGGGAACCAAGACAGAAATACGAAGGGGCCTTTTTACGGTTACGAGACAACGCCTGAGGGCAACCCTATCATCGATGGGGATGACATTATTGATGTCATATTCGATACAGACCGCTGTGCAAAGCATCTTAGCTGGAAACTTTGGAGATATTTCGCTTCGCCAAAACCTTCCAAAGAACTTTTGGCAGCATTGGCCAGTAAATTGCGCGACGATCACGGCTACGAGATTCGACCGTTTCTGAAAGACCTGTTTTTGAGCGAGGAGTTTTATGACGAGTCGGTTGTGAATGCCCAAATCAAGGACGCCGGAGACTACTTCGTTTGCTTGGCGAATCAGTTGGGAGTAACTCTTCCGACGAGAGATGCCATGGAGGACGTTATGCAACAGCTGGGGTACGAAGTGCATTTACCTCCTAGCATCGCTGGTTGGCCAGAGCCAGAGGGTCCTGGGAACACATGGCTGGCAACTGGCGCGATGGTGTTCCGCATGAATATGCCGAGCGTGTTTACCCATCACAACTACCAGGTCTTCACGACCGGGAGAACTCGTAACTCCATGGACGATTTTCCGGATGTCGATTGGAATGTTATCGCCCCAAAAGAATTGCGAAGAATAGAGAAATTTCCAATCCTATTGGAAAACTTGAGACAACGATTCATACCAAATCGAGAGCTTCGCAAGAGCCAAGTGAGAACGCTTTTGGATCGGTATTCTTCTGTCAGCGACGAACTCGGAGAACTAGAGGGAGTTAGAGAACTCGCTCGGCTAGTTCTCGCTCTGCCTGAGTATCAGACGCAATAGCCAAATCCGAAGACGCAAAAAAGATATGAATACAAAATTGAACAGAAGAGACTTCGTTTCCAAATCCATTTGGGGAGCGACCGCGTCAATGACATTGCCTGGCTTCATTCAGCAGACGCTTTTCAATCTGGACGCCCGGGCCCAAAGCCTTCCGTCTCAAGGCGGAGAAGGCCCAATCATTCTTTTAATGGAGATGGCTGGTGGCAACGATACGCTGAACACGCTAATTCCATATACTAATCCCATATACCGCGGCGCACGACCGGAAATTAGGCTTGGGACAGAGCACAATATACTGCAAATCACGGACCAAGATGGCCCTAGTGTCACCGGCAAAAATGAGTCGCTAGCCCTCCATCCTAACCTAACTAGATTCAAGGAAATGTGGGATGATGGAGAGCTCGGTATCATCAATGGTGTTGGGTATCCAAACCCCAACCTTTCTCACTTCAAATCCTTCGACTACTGGCATTCCGCAGAGCCTAACGGCATGCCAAAAGACGGCTGGATTGGACGCTATTTGGATAATCAATGCGATGGATGTGGCTCCACAACCGGGATTTACATCAACCGCCGCCCAACATTCGCATTCAAGAGTGATGCAGCGACTAGTCCATCCGTGACATTTCAGAACCCGCAATTCTTCAATTGGCGGGACAAGCAAACACTGGGACGGGAAAAATCGCTCGAAGGGCTCTATCGAAACCTTATCGGACTCGATCATGAGACGGACGATGGGGTAAGTGAAGAGAATGATACCCTAGCTTACGTCCAGCGTTCCGCTCACAGCGCCATGATTAGTACGGAAAGCGTTCAGTTGGCGATGGAGCGCGGCGGTAATCTAATCAATCCCGATTGGCCCAGTAATGGGTTGGCCAACAGCTTAAAAGTCATCGCTCAGCTCATCAAAGGTCGAAGCGACACATCAGTCTACTACGCTCGCCAGGGTGGCTACGATACCCACAACAATCAGGTGCTCGAGGACGGCCCATTAAATGGTCGCCATTTCGACTTGCTCCAAACCTTGAATGGGTCTCTTGGGGCCTTCGTTGACGAGATGAAGGCCCAAGGTAATTGGGATCGAGTAGTCATTCTGACCTTCAGTGAATTCGGCCGTAAAGTGATTCAAAACGGGAGCTACGGAACCGACCATGGGGCAGCGGAGACCCTGTTTATCATGGGTGGTCAGGTAGCTGGAAACCAGTATTACGGACTCTATCCAGATCTTGCGGAGGACGCTCGAGTAAGCCGCAATAGCATGCAATACAACGTCGATTTTAGAAC
>DKNL01000101.1:2335-4819 GCA_002474325.1 Opitutales bacterium UBA7389 | reverse complement strand
AATAAACAGCTCTGCTAAGGCTTCGTAATCGCCCACAAAAAGATTGCGACCGCCAAAAGAGCCGCAGCCATGGTGAGGCGTTTCCAGAGAGGTTTTTCCGAATTTTTCATAGTTGTACCCGATCCATCTTCGAAAGCTTCAACAGGTAAGCCCAAACCATCGTAGACTGTATCTTCGCTCCATCCAGAGTCCGGGCAACTACCGCAGCTTCTACAAGAAGCGGCACCGGCTGGCACAACTTCACCGCAAACTGGACAGTCGCCAGGAGGAATGAATACGCTCATTTGAACAATAGAACTTCAACTTACAGGTCTTGCAACGGCTATGAATACGCAATTCGGCAATAAGCAACCAAGGATTAGCTAATAAAATTCTTACCTAGCCGGGCCAACACCCAGCTTGATTGTCCCAGCAGTACAGCTCGTACAAGAGATTCAGAATTTGGCGAAGATCCTATCGTTCCACACGATAACCAATATTGAAGCTATCTCTCCTCCACTCGACGAATCGAACCGTTCTTAGCTTGGACAGATGGGAGGAAAGCGAGCCTCGGAGGAAAATTTTTCTTCGGCGAAACGAGCCAAACCTTCTTCGGGCTGCTCGAAAACAACATCAGCGCCTACCTATCGATTCAGCGATATTTTAAGGCGAAGGCCATTTATAAATGGCGCTCTTGCAACTTGCCACGCCCCAGCTCATCTTACTTCAGCTTCTTTACTGAGAGCCTTCTAAACTGGAAGGTATGCTCATCGCCATGGCCAGCGAAACCGAGATGCCCCTTGGCTAGCATTTTTCCTGGGTGTTTGCGGTCCGCCATGTATTCCGTGATTTCGCGCAGATCCGTATCCAGAATTTTAACTCCATTTAGCTCAACTTGGATAGTCGAACCCTTGACCTTAACTTCCTGGTAATTCCATTTCCCGGATTCGCGCAAATAGCCTCGATGAGCTCCAGCCATTCCATACGCGCTGCCATGAAACTGGCGCGGCTCGATAACTTCCGCGTAGCGCTCGTGCCCATCGTCGAGGATCTGCAACTCGCACATCGCGTCGTATGCTGGGTTTCCGGCCCCTAGGGATCGTATCGCTAAACCATTGTTGGCTCCGGGAGTCATGGTGAATTCGAAGCGAAAGACGAAGTCCGTGAACATCTCTTTAGTATAAATATGGCCCCCATCGGTCCATTTCAGGATTCCATTCGACACTTTCTTGCCATTCATATCACCGAACCACTCTTCAAGATTTCGCCCATTGAAAATGGGCTGGAAGCCCGTTCCAAATTCGTCGCCTCGAAGATACTCGTTCGCCTCTTCCGGATCCAGCTCACGCACATACAGATTCCGCCAACGGATTTCACCGCCATGAGTTTGCAAATGAATGGGTCCTTTCTTGGGCATCGGTTTAGATTTATCGTAGAAAGGATGGAACTCAGCGCCGTTGACCACCAGTTGATCATTGAGCCAAACCCACAATCTACTGCCAACATGCCTCGCTTTAATAGAGTTCCATTCTCCGAAGGGCTTGTCTGCATGAACCAGCGGATGCTTACCATTAGTATCGGCATTCTCTTTCGGATTGTTGTATAAGCCACCAGACCCTCGATCCGCTCCATTATCCCATTTTCCACCCGCTTTCGTCGTATCCCAAATTTGGATTTGCGGAGACCCCCGCAAATAGACACCGCTGTCGGCCAAAGCGACAGTCTTGTATTCCAGCATCAATTCGATGTCCCCATACTCTTTGACTGTTGTTGCGTAAGGCCCTTCACCATCGTTAACCAACTCCCCCTTCTCCACTTTCCAATGATTCCGAAACTCCGATTGCTGAGACTTTTTCGCTGCATCCCTATCATCAACCTTTCTCGATTGATGTGGATTGTCTCCATACCAGCCCGTGAGATCTTCCCCATTGAATAGGGGGACGAATCCCTCGGGCGGATTCAGGCCGATCGCACCTAGAAGGGCAGATTTTATAACGAACGCTGCGATGCCTATTTTCTTCATGGCAATTCTATAGTCTTTCCGGTTCTAAAACTCTCATCCGCGGCCAATACAATTCGGCTGGCATGGCAAGCTGCTTCCAAGAGTTCGCTCACATCGAGATCCTCATTGAGGGCTTTTAGGAAGAACTCTTGCTCTCTCTGAAAAAGGGCATCGTGGCCAGGCTCGGTCTCCATCGATAGAAATACATCCTTCTTCAAAAACGTCCCTTCGCTATCCAGTTCGCTGTGATGAATCTGCAGTTGCTGCGTAACGGCGTGCGACTCGATATCCGCGCTTCGTCCGGGCCCTCCCGCTTCTTCCGCCACTATAGATAAACTTCCCTTTGGTCCAACTACATCCTTAACGAAGAAGGCATTTTCGCTCATCATGGGCCCCCAACCGGCTTCGTACCAGCCAACGGATCCATCATCAAAAGTCACTTGCAGCTGACCGTAGTTGATCTTCCCCTTGGGCAAGTCATCAGTAAGTCGGGCCCCAATACC
>DKNL01000101.1:0-1949 GCA_002474325.1 Opitutales bacterium UBA7389 | reverse complement strand
ACGCCACAGTCGACGATAGGCGATACGGATGAAAGCAACTGCCGATGCGTCTGCCATTGGGACCCTGATGATTGCTGATTCAAGTTCATACGCATGACCAAGGGCTTTCCCAGTTGCCAGGCCTTCTCAACAAAGGTGATCCAGCTCGGGTGGTGCCTGAGCACATAGCCAACTACCAATTTACGGCTAGTCAACCTTGCCAACTCCACCAGCTCTTCCGCTTCTTCAATAGTCTCGGCAATTGGCTTTTCCAGGAAAACGTGGCAGTCTGCTAGCAATGCTGCCTTAGTATAATCATAGTGCGTATCTGGATACGTTGAAATACAAACCGCATCCGGTTTTACCTCCTCGAGAGCTTTATAATAATCATCGAATCCTGGATAGCTCTCGCCCAATTCATCCATCACTGCCTTGCGCGATTCCGGACTGCGTGTGCAAATCCCAGCTATTTCAAACCCGTCTAACCGATGATAGGCGAGTATATGGGAACGCCCCGTGTTCCCAGCTCCTACGCAGAGGATTCTATGATTTCCGTTGACCGACATCTCTTCTCAACCGTTTTAAATAATCCTAATCAAAATGCTCGGTATTTCCGACTCAAATACTGATTGGCTTCGGCCAGGTTGGTGATTTTCATGCTGCTAGGCTTCCAATTGAGCTTCCGACCAGGATATCGGCTTGCGACAACCCCCAATTGTAAGGCTTCGCAAAGAGGTCCTCCGAAAGAAAACGGCGATCCTGGCTTGCCCTTGCCCAAACAGGCATCGACCCATTGGCCATGATGATCTATCGGATCCAGTTCAGGTCGCGGCACACTGCGAATCAACTCTCTAGGAAAGGTTTGGGGACCGCTCATATGAGGCATCATCAAGGTCCCCTTTTCTCCAATCATTACGCACCCTTGGCTTGGCAGTTTTACAGCTCCATCTTCATTGAATCCTTCAATGTGACTCGGAGGAGCGCTATCCCCGTCATACCAGACCCACTTTAGGGAGCGCGTGGTGTAGCGGGTCGACGGAAAAAGGTATTCCGCCTTGACACTCAGAGGATGGCCAAAGCCATTGGGCGGACGGCATTCGCTCCGAACCCATTTTGGAGCTTCAAGCTCCAGTGCCCGATATGGCGTATCGAAAATATGGACACCCATATCACCAAGCGTGCCAGTACCGAAGTCCAATAATCGGCGCCATTGCCCTGGGTGGAATGTGCCCTCCCGGTAAAGCCGTTCATCCGCCACGCCCAACCAAAGGCTCCAGTCCAACGAATCCGGAACGCGATTCGAGCTCCCCGGAATCGCTTCGTCGCGCCCCCACTTTTTATTCGACCAAACATGGACCTCACTAACTTTGCCGATAAGACCGCCTCGAACGTATTCGACCGTCATCCGCTGGGCGATCGTCGCACTAACTTGTATTCCCAATTGCGTGACAAGATCCCTCTCTTCGGCAAGTAAACGCAATTGCCGATTCTCAAAGACATTGTGAGCCAGAGGCTTTTCACAATACACTTGCTTCCCCGCCTCCATGGCCAGCGTCGAAATTGGAGCGTGCATGTGGTCAGGCGTACAAACGAGAACTGCGTCGATACGATCCGCCATGGCATCCATCATTTTCCGGTAATCGGAAAACGTAGCGGCTCCAGGAACCTCTGCTTTGGCTTCCGCGAGGTAGTCTCTGTCGACATCGCAAAGGGCCACTATGTCCATATTCGATAGACGCATTAAGGCACTGCGATTCCCTTTGCCCCGATTGCCAACTCCAATCTGAGCGATCTGCAATCTTCCATTGGGGGAGGATGCTAAAAGTCGTTTGGGCAGTATTGTAAATGTCACTACAGAACCCATTCCTTCCAGAAATTTTCTCCTATTAATGGGTACATTCATATTTCCAAAATTACAATGTCGCCAAGAAGCATCTCGATCGGGCGCTGTATTTTTCAAACGCTTCTAC
>DKNL01000075.1:5184-6454 GCA_002474325.1 Opitutales bacterium UBA7389 | reverse complement strand
ATATTCGCGATACGTGAAGTGTTAGTGCTATTAGATTTGATAAGTGAGGCTGGTATACCAAAACTCCGAGAGCAGATTTCGATCATGTTTGAACTAACTCCTTGACCCATTTCGATACCGCCGGTGGTTACGGAGACACTCCCGTCTGTATAGACGTGAACAAGACTACTGCCTTGGTTGAGAAAGGTTTTGGTAAAGCTAATGCCGAAACAAACAGGCATAACGGCAAACCCTTTCTTTTTGAAACGATTTTCCGAGTTGAAGTGTTCGACGCGGCTTTGTGTTTCCTCAAAATTGAATGCTATGGCTGCTTCATCCCAGCATCGCTTGAGCCTATTGTCTTCCAACTCCTGCCCGTAGTGGAATACGTAGTTCTTCCCCGCAAGGTTGATTTCCTGGAGTCTCCAGGTAGGTATCCCTATTTTTTTAGCGGCTTCATCAATAGCTACTTCGATTGGAAACATTCCCTGCGGTCCACCGAATCCTCTAAAAGCGGTGTTTGATGGCAAATGCGTTCGGCACGGCACTGCCGAAATTCTAACATTTGGAATAGCGTAGGCATTCGTTGAGTGAAGACAAGTCCGCTCTAAAATAGCATTGGAGAGGTCCATGAAAGCTCCAGAATTTTGGTAGTGAAAAACATCATACGAAAGTATTTTACCTTTCGCATCCAAGCCAATCTTGTAGTCTTGCTTGTAAGGGTGGCGCTTGCCAGTCATCCGCAAATCGTCTGCTCTATTGAGAACTACTTGGACAGGTCGCTTGAGTAGGTGACAAGCGAGAGCAGCGTGACATGCCCAATGGGTAGCCTGATCTTCCTTGCCGCCGAATCCGCCTCCCAAGCGCTTTACATCGACCTCCACTTTGTGCATGGGTAAGTCCAAAACAGAGGCGACTTCTTTTTGAACCGCGGACGGACTTTGAGTAGAACAATAGACGAGAATTTGATTGTCTTCCCTGGGAATTGCCCGGGATCGGTTAGTTTCCAAGTACATGTGTTCTTGGCCTCCTAAGTCGATGCTACCTGATATGATGTGTTCACATTTCTTCCAAGCATCGTCCACTCGTCCTTTTTCGAAAACCCTTAACTCTTGAAGAATGTCGCCTTTTTTAAACGCCTCGCGAGGGCAAAGGACAGGATGAAGCTCTTCGATTTCTAGTTCGCAGGCTTTCACTCCCTCCCGAGCAGCTTCTACTGTTTCCGCAACAATGAAAACGATAGGTTGGCCATGGAAAGTCGTCTCTTCTATCGCCAAAAGCGGCTCGTCAG
>DKNL01000075.1:986-4889 GCA_002474325.1 Opitutales bacterium UBA7389 | reverse complement strand
AGTCGTCTCTTCTATCACCAAAAGCGGCTCGTCAGAGATTATTGGCCCTAACATGCCGTCTCCAGGAATGTCATCGTAAGTAAAAACTGAGACGACACCTGGAGTTTTAGTCGCTGCAGACGTATCCAGTTTCTTGATAAAACCATGAGCGACCGGAGATCCGAGGAACGCACCGTGGAGCATTCCCGCTGGGGCTGGAATATCATCAACGTAGTTTGACTGACCTTTGACGTGAAGGGTACTATCGCAATGCTTCATCGAATGCCCCCTCGTCGATTTTTTCGTGCATCATCATTTGGAAATGTACCCATAGAAGTTGCCGAGCTAACAGTCGTTTGTAAGTTTCGTCTCCTCTAACGTCGCTTATTGGATCGAATTCACTTTGTGCAGAGTCTATTACCGGCTTGATGGCTTCGACAGTAAGTGGAAGTCCGATTAGCTTTTTAGATGCATCCGAAAGCACTAGCGGAGTCGCTGCCACGCCCCCTAGCGTAAGCGTGGCAGAGGCGATTAGACCATTTTCTTCTCGCAACCTAGCTGCGGAGTTGACAGTGGCTATGTCCAACACGCGTCTTTTGGATACTTTCTCCCAGTTTATGAACGTGCCCTTTTCTGGCTCAGGAAAACGGATTGATAACACTCGCTCCTCCGGCGTTTTCGCTAACATCTTATATCCAAGATAGAATTTCGACAAAGGTAGCCAGTGCTCGGAGTTTGGGCCGCTTATTAGGATCTCTGAGTTCATCGCCAAGAGCAGCGTAGTCATATCGGCGATTGGTGACGCATTACAAATATTGCCTCCCAATGTGGCTCGTTCTCTGATTGGCCAACTGGCGATAGCGTCGTTGTAATCGCTGATTGATGGTATGTATTTTTTTATGATTGGATTCCGACCGAATGATTCAAATGGTTCTCTAGCATCGATGAAAACGTATGAATTTTCATTACGAATGGGATTTACCGGTGTCATGTTGAGCAGCGATGCTCGCTGCTTTGGCAACTCTTCGCCTTTCTGCACGAACAGATCCGTACCTCCTGCAATGAAGGGAGCCTTGAAGTTAGAGTCGATTTGCGCAGCCGGAATTGCACTGAGGCGCGATGGAATATCTCGAAAATAAATTGGCAAAACTCCGGACTCGCATAACGCATCGATTCTTGGACGATCCACTATAAAGGACTTAAGCTCTTTGATGGCAGTACGACCGGCCGTTTTAATAGAGCGGTAACCTGTACATCGGCAAAGATTGCCTGAAATAGCATAGTCGACCCCAGAATCGTCGAGTGGAATTGATTCGTCCATTAGACCGGCGGTCATAGCCACGATAAAACCGGGCGTACAATATCCGCACTGAGTTCCTCCGCAATCAACCATTGCACTCTGAATTGGAGAGAGATCATCAAGATTAATACCTTCGATGCTAACCAGGTGTTTTCCATGAAGCTCTCCCATGGGCAGGAGACAGGATGTAACGGCTTTATAGCGAAGACCGTCTCCAACATGTTCTCCGAGAATTACAGAACAAGCTCCGCAATCTCCCTCTTTGCAGCCCTCTTTAGAGCCTGTTAAAGAACGATTCTGGCGAAGGTAGTCCAGGGCGACAAGATTTGGGGCCACTTCAGCTGATATTTTTTCATTGTTGAGGATGAATGTAATTCGTTTATTTAGATTCATTACCGGTTTTTTGCGTTCGCAAAATTTGTGCAGCGACACTGACTGCTATCTCTTCGGGTGTATCACTGCCGATAGCGATTCCCACAGGGCAGGTGATGTTAGTTACTTGGGCTCGATTAAAACCCCTATCTGTAAGGGTCTTATAAATACGATTTAGTTTTGGAGTTGTACCCATGAGGCCAATGAAACGAAAGTCCATCTTCAAAGCAAACTCGAGAGCATCGACATCGGTTTGGTAAGAATGAGTCATTACGATTGCCGAGGTATGACGAGGAAATCGGACTATGGTCGGGGTCTCGTTCGGGTGACCTATATTTGATGACTCTATTCCTAAATCAGAAACCTCTAATCTTTGTTCAAGACGGGCGTCGAAAATCTTTACACTGTAACCTAACCAATTTAATTGTCTGGCTAGTGCCTGTCCACAGTGCCCAGCCCCGTATATTGCACAACGCTTGAGGTTCACTGAGCCTAATTCGAATTTCCAGCAATCTCCTTTTTGAATCAGTCTTTGATGAAAAAAGTAAGAGCCAACGTGATCAGTTAGCTCGATGCCTTGAGGGCTAATCTCTAAAACTGAAGGTGTGTCTGAAGTTAAATTTAAAACAAATTGTTTTATTGTATCCAGGTCTTGGCTAGGGGAGAGTCGTATAATTATGTTTGTTTGCCCTCCACCACAAACCAAGCCGGACGATTGCTCTGAACCTAGAAAATGATCCACATCGACAAGCTTCGGTTCGTAACTGTCGGAAAAAAATGCAGGCCTTGCTCGTTCTTGAGCCCGAGCCTCCATGATCCCACCTCCTATGGTGCCAACGGTTCTCCCTTCTTCCAGAATTAGCATCTTTGCACCAGGAGTTCCCGGCGAGCCTTTTCGGCAGCGGGCGACAATTATCATTAGGACCATTCTTCCTTCGATTAGTTCACTACAAGCCTTTCCCCAGAAACCGGTGCATTGGTCCCTACCAGACGACTGGGAAATTAGCGATCCGCTGTCTAGATTACCTTGAGGCTTCATAGATAATTTCTCCATTTACAACAGTCGACAAAACCAGTTCTTCAAAGCGTCCTCGTTCAGGGGCCTGTGCTATAACCGCTTCTAGCACACTCGCAGAGGTTGCATCCGGCTCATTTCCCCGCTTTGCCGTGCACTGGATACAATCTAGTCGTTTGCCCACAGATAAATTGCCTCGGTGGTCACCGAAGCCGAGGATTTCTGCACCGGCCAGGGTGGATCTATATAGTGCTCTGATGTGGTGATTACCGCTTTTTCCGGCAGCACGATTCTGCCGTTCAAAAGAGTCAATGACATCTAACATACATAAATAGGGACCGCCTCCAATATCAGAGCCAAGTGCCCAGCGAATTCCCTCGTCTTCGGCTTTTTCAAAGTCAAATAAGCCTGATCCAAGGCCAAAGTCCTCTATGGGAGCGTTGGAGGTTGGACAGCTCGCGATCGCGGTGTCAGAGCTAGCAAGCATATCCCATTCATCCTGTTCAAAGTGTATAGAGTGGCCCATTATGGTTTTTGGTCCAAGCAAATCACAGCGAGCGTAGATTTCAGTGTAGGTGTGAATGTCTTCAAAACCCGCAATATTTTTGTAAAGATTGAGTGTGTGTTTTATTTCGTCAGTTGTCTCACACAGATGGGTCTGCATGAACAACCCGTTTTCCTTTGCCAGTCGGGCGCCCGCGTACATGAGATCGGGACTGGTAGTGGGAGCGAAGCGAGGGGTGACGCAGTAGCGATTTTCGTAGGCGTTGGCTCCGTCATAAATGGATTGAATCGCGTCTTCCGTCGATTGCTTCAGGTATTCGGGGCAGCTCATGTTCATGAGAACATTTCCGATGCGAAAGCCGTCAGGGGCGTGGCGCATCGCGGCTTCCAAAGCGGTGGAATGAATGGAACTGTAGCACAGTCCACCAATCGTACCAGTAGAGATGATGCGCGACCAAAAGGAGGCGGCCTTTGTTTCGCAGTAGGCGGATTCGGAAAAGCGTGCTTCCTCGGGAAACGTGTGCGTTTCTAGCCATTCCAGTAGCGACGTCTTCGGCTTGTGGCGAACATCGTCCTGGACCCAATGAAAATGGATGTCGTAGAACGCGGGAAGAATAACGCCTTCCGATTGCGGAAACTCCTCTAGGCGCCAGCCGTGCTGTTGAGCGATGTCGCTGGCCTCTCCGACCTCTTCGATGTTCGTAACCCCATGCGCCGAACGGGCGACGATCAG
>DKNL01000075.1:0-690 GCA_002474325.1 Opitutales bacterium UBA7389 | reverse complement strand
CCCCATGTGCCGAACGGGCGACGATCAGCGCGTCGAAATAGTATTCGCACTCGGTGTCGCTTACGGGATTGAGCAAGGTGCCGCGCAGTATTATGAGTCCATCTTTTTCCCGCAAAGGTAGCATATCCTACCCCAATAGCTATAACGGTGCCAAGTTCGATACGCCGCCCGTCAGCGGAGTTTGATCGAAATTGAGCGCCCTTTTTTGCCTTGCCCCGCCCTTTGGGGTGGATTTTTGAGCAGAGCGGCGAACCGAAGGAGAAAAGTCGCGGCAGGCGCAAACGGCCTCACGTTTTCTTTTCCCTGATCAAGTCCCACAAGTTTCCATATAGATCTTCGAACACGACGACCTGTCCGAAGGCTTCATCGCGAGGTTCTTCCACGAAGCGCACGTTCTTTTTCCTGTAGCTCCGATAGACGTGCTGAAAATCGTCGGTACGCATAAACAAGAAAACCCGTCCGCCAGTCTGATTTCCGATGTATCGGGCCTGATTCTCGTTTTTAGCTTTTGCCAATAGCAAAGAGCAATTAGATCCTGCGGGGGCGACGCGTACCCATCGTTTGCCAATGCCCAGATCGGTATCCTTAAGCAGGTCGATTCCGAGAACTTTGGTCTAGTATTGGATAGCTTCGTCATAATCAGAGACGAGCAAGGCGAATTGGAAAATGTCCAGTTGAGCATTGTCGGGC
>DKNL01000097.1 GCA_002474325.1 Opitutales bacterium UBA7389 | reverse complement strand
ATCGCCAAAGCCAAACCGATGCAGCAACGAAGATTAACGGGGAATCTGGGTAAGTCACGCATGAGAGACAACAATCAGTCGCAAGCTGACCACCTTGGCAAGCGCAAGTAGTGGCGCCGATCTTGGCCGACAGGCTAACGGAGGACTGAGCTAGTCCTCTCTATCATCACAGAACAGGTAGGGAGGACCGGCTCGGTCCTCTGATCCATCTTTCAATACCCCGGTTAATCCCGACTGCGTCCAGTGGCGATGATTTCCTCCAGCTGCTTTTTCATGCGTTCGCCTATACGCTTGTTTTTGGCGTAAAGGTCGTTTTTCTCGGCTGGGTCTTTGGATAAGTCAAATAAGCGATATTGATTTACCTTAGTGTTCGCTAGCTTGGTTTCTACAATCACGTTGCGAGCCGACTTGGAATCGTGCCGCTGCAGCTTCCAGTTGCCCACGCGAAAGCCATAGTTACCACCTCTGCCGTTGTCTTGCTGAACAAGATGGTCCCGGCCCTTTGCACCGCGTTTGCCAAGAAGAGCATCCATAACATCGATACTGTCCAAGCAAGCGTCGTATTCTAATTTCGCCCCTGTTAAACTCGCAAAGCTGGCGGCGAGATCGATCGTACATACCACTTCATCGGACACGCCCGGCTGAATACGGCCTTTCCACCAAGTGATGAAAGGCGTCCGTGTGCCGCCTTCATAAACGCTGTACTTACCGCCACTAAAAGGTCCACCCGCACGATGGTCTCCCAAATTCTCTAACGCAAGATCAGCGTATCCATCATCCATTACTGGTCCATTGTCCGAGCAGAAAACTATCATGGTGTTTTCTTCCAGGTCCAACCGTTTCAAGGTTTTCATGATCTCACCCACGCACCAGTCTAACTGGACGATAACATCTGCCCGATAGCCCAGTGAAGTCGCCCCTTGAAATCGTTCATGGGGAATACGTGGCACGTGCAAATCATGGGACGAAAAGAATAGGAAGAACGGGTTGTCCTTGTTTTGATCGATCCATTTGACCGACTCCTCAACCCACTTGTCAGCAAGGTCTTCGTCGCGAAAGCGAGCGGCGTGCCCACCTGTGTAGAACCAAATACGGCTGATACCATTGTGTATGGTTGAATTATGCCCGTGGGTCCAATCCATCTTCAAGGTATCACGATGGGTAATCCCAGTTGGATGATCTTCGCTTGGTTTATCTTTCCCTACCCAAAGCGGGTCGTTGGGATCGAGATCAACAACCTTGTGATTCTTCACATAAACTTGAGGAACTCGGTCATTGGTCGTCGGAAGCAGAAAGCTGTAATCAAACCCGATTTCCCGAGGTCCCGGCTTCAAATCGCCGTTCCAATCGGGGCCTTCGGGACCGCCAAGACCTAAGTGCCATTTACCGACTACGGCCGTCTTGTAGCCAACGGACTGCAGGACCGAGGCAACCGTTTCGGTACCGGGCTGAACGAGAGCCGGACTGTTAGGCGGAGCAATTCCCGTATTGGGACGACGAAACGCGTAAGTCCCCGTAAGAAGTGAATAGCGGGTAGGTGTGCAGGTCGAAGCTGAACAATATCCACTTGTGAATCGCTGCCCTTCCGCCGCCAATTGGTCGATATGTGGTGTCCGAAAGGACTTTGTACCATAGGCGGAAATATCGCCATAGCCGAGATCGTCGGCCATAATCAAAATAATGTTGGGTTTCTCCGCTGAGAAAGCGGCCAAGTTCAGAGACAATCCCAATGAGACCAGTAGCAAGTTTCGAAAAGAGAGCATAGTAGAAATTGATTGGTTCGGTTGTGAGTAGTTATTTCGATCAATAATCCCAAAGACAGCCAATCCTGCGATCTGGTCCAGTACAAAACGATTCTGGTGCTCCAAGAGAATGTCCGATTCTCGAGTTTATCGACGAAAATTTCTTTTAGGATCGCGGGCGGCTCGCTCGCATCTCTCGAAGAATCTCATATTAACCTCAATTGCCTAATCGCGGGTGGATGGTTCTATAATTCCATATTCGGACCGCCCGCCAACGCCCTGGCCACCAACCTCGTTCCTGAAGAAAAGCGGATCACTGCTTATGCCATGCTCCGCTTGGCAATCAACGCGGGCTTAGCCGGCAGTACCGGTGCATGGCTCTACCTCCAACTTGGGGCGACCTGGTGGTACTGCTCGGAAGCAATTACTCTACTCGGCACGGTCGGTTGCACAAAAAGGACTGACTATCCAACATTCAGGTTGGCAATTTCCGCCCATTCGTGAAATTCGTGGGTAAAACTCCCGGACAAATATATCTTTCATGAGTACCTCGGCTCTTAAAGTTCACCCAGATGACAATATCATCGTAGCTCTCCGCGATCTCGACGCTGGCCAATCAGTTGACTGCAATGGCGAGACATTTAGCCTAGGGGAGGAGATTCCAGCCAAGCATAAGTTCGCGGCGGACGATTTCTTAGAAGGCGATGAAATCACCATGTACGGCGTCAAAGTCGGCATTGTCCAGGAGCCGATCAGCCGCGGAGGACGCATCCACACGGAAAACGTAGTTCACGCCGCATCGGAGGCTCAGGTAAATGGGTCGACTTACGATTGGTCCCCACCCTCTGTGGAAAAGTGGAAAAACACTACTTTCCAGGGTTATCACCGCGAAAATGGATCCGTGGGTACAGCCAACTACTGGATCGTCGTTCCTTTAGTCTTTTGCGAAAATCGGAACCTGGAGCTCATCAAGCGAGCCATGCTAGAACCGCTTGGTTACGGAAAAGGCAGTCCCTACACACGGTACATGAACGATCTGGTTTCGGCCTATCGGGACGGCTCGGATCTTGATGCGTTAGCCATAGCCAATGAGACAGAAAACGTATCCAGTCAGCCCCGACTGTTTCCTAATGTTGATGGTATCAAGTTTCTCAGTCACACGATGGGTTGTGGGGGGACCAAAGACGATGCCCACACGCTGGCTGGTTTGCTGGCCGGATATATCGCCCATCCCAATGTCGCGGGTGCGACCGTGCTCAGCCTAGGCTGCCAAAAAACTCAGATCGATCACCTGAAAGCGGAAATCGAACGGCGGGATTCCGGGTTTTCCAAACCGGTTTACTATTTCGAGCAGCAAAAGAGCCAGTCGGAAAAGGCCATGCTTTCCGACGCCATCCGAGCCACCTTCAAGGGAGTTGCGGAAGCCAATAATTTGAGACGCCAGCCAGCCCCGCTCAACAAGCTTTCCCTAGGAGTCGAGTGTGGTGGTTCCGATGGGTTTTCTGGGATCTCTGCCAATCCAGTCGTTGGAGGCGTTTCTGATAGGCTCATCGCCCTGGGTGGGAGCGTCGTCTTGTCCGAGTTTCCAGAACTGTGTGGTGTCGAGCAAAGCCTCGTGGATCGTTGTGTTCGGCCCGAGCTGGGCGAACGTTTCTTGCAGCTTATGAAAGATTACGACGCGGTATTGAAAACCGTGGGATCGGGCTTCGATCAAAACCCATCTCCCGGAAATATCGCTGACGGATTGACAACCGACGCCATCAAATCGGCCGGTGCGGCCCTAAAAGGAGGCACGGCTCCTATCGAGGATGTATTGGATTATCCCGAAGGGATTAGAAAATCCGGACTCAGCCTTCTCTGTACCCCGGGAGGCGACGTGGAATCGACCACCGCAATGGCAGGCGCTGGTGCTAACGTAATGATGTTCTCTACAGGGCTCGGCACACCAACTGGTAATCCAGTCACTCCGGTGATGAAAATTTCCAGCAATTCCACTATCGCAGAGAAGCTATCGGATATCATAGATTTCGACACAGGGCCTGTCATTGGCGGCAGCAAATCGATCGAAGAGCTCGCGGACGCCCTCTTCGAACTAGCCATTCAAACCGCGAGCGGCGAATACGAAGTATGCTCCCAGCGTTTAGGGCAGGACGATTTCATCCCCTGGAAACGCGGCTTGTCGTTGTAAAGCAACACACGCATCTTGCCCGTAATTTACTTAGCCTAGGAGCGGCCTTAGGCCGAGAAACACGTATGGTCATCGCGGCCTAAAGTCGCTCCTACATCTTCGTAAAACCGCCCTACCACGTCTTCTACCAGACCTGTCCGCCTCGGTAGATTTCGCCAATTGGGTAGCGATCGTTCGGCGTGACAGCGCTTTCCAGCCAAGTCTAATTCCCCCTTGGATTGCTCATATAATAAAGGCGGCCATCTTCGGAACCTACAAGCAAGTCGGGAACCCCGTTTCTGTCCCAATCGACTGTGGTCGGGCTAGAGGTATGGCCTGAGATTTTTCGACCGTCTAACGGTCCTAGATTTTTCAATACTATTTTGCCATCGCGTTCGCCCATATTCCTATACCAATCCGCGTTCTCCCCATTGAAAAGGATGTCCAATCGGCCATCGCCATCCCAATCAACGACTTCCAACTTGCGACGCCCACTCCTGCCTGCAGGACCTCTAATCAAGGATAGCGGCTCCCCGTTTTCATCACAAAACATGCGTTCGCCTGGCAGAAGGCGCAATACGTCCTTGCTCAATATTCTTCGAAAAAGCGCCAGATGGCCCTCATGATCAAGCATGACCAAATCCATTAGCCCATCCTGATTCCAGTCGACGGCAAAGGGTGTTGTTCTCCATTGGCTGGCTAATTCACGATCCACCGGATCCCACCAATTCCAAGCAGGCTTAGGAGGTTGCCCTTGCCATTCGACCTCAATCGCCCGGGCTGTATCCAAAACAGGCATTCCCTTAACTCCAATATTTCGATACCAAATGACCTTTCCCCAAATAGAATTGGCAACAATATCCAGCAAACCATCTCCATCCCAATCAGCCACCGTTTGAGTAGTGTAACCCCATTTCGCCTCCGCTGGTCCCTGAATGGAACCATTGCGCCCAGCTTGTATTCGGATAGTATGGCCGCCGGCTTCTAGCAACTTGACCTTGTCCCAAACGGGATTGGATCCGCCACCCAAATTCTCAAAAAACCCAATGTATCCAGCCGTATTCCCGCAAATAATATCCTCGTCCCCATCATTATCCCAATCGACTCCGTAGGGAGTCGCTAGGGCCCCGAATTTTACATCCTTGGCCTTCTGCTGAAAGTAGACAGGTTTTCGATACTGGGGAAGGCCATCTTTCACTTCCCCTGTATGCTCAATAAAGCCCACGCGACCATCCTCATCTCCGCAAACCAGATCCAGATCGCCATC
Organism: Opitutales bacterium UBA7389; assembly: GCA_002474325.1. Lineage (GTDB taxonomy): Bacteria > Verrucomicrobiota > Verrucomicrobiia > Opitutales > Opitutaceae > Pelagisphaera. The sequence goes on along the minus strand of DKNL01000097.1, from coordinate 468 downwards.
CTTGTCCCAATCGAAAGCCACCGGGACGATCATTTGCAGATCCATCTTCAATAGAGATCCCTCCGATCGCAAACGTCGCCCTGCTGCATAGTTTGGTCGCCTTCTAGTCCCCGTATTTTGAAAATAAGTAAAGCCATCCAGAAATTCCCCACACAATAGATCCAGATCGCCATCGTCATCAAAGTCGCCAAAATTTGGCGACGGCCACCCGAATACTTCCACATTTTGTCCGGCAGCCTTGATTTGCCGTGCCCTATCGTATTCGGGCTTCTCGCTAGTCGCTAGATTCCGAACCCAAAAAACCAATCCTCTCAAGGGTCCGTTCGTCCATTCGCCTTTGCTATTGTAGGCGTCATCCCATCCATAATCGGTCCAGTCGCCAAACCCGGTGACAATATCCAATGCCCCGTCTCCATCATAGTCCACGTACTTCCATTGCTTGGCTCTAATGTTCCCTTTAGCCGTGTA
>DKNL01000004.1 GCA_002474325.1 Opitutales bacterium UBA7389 | reverse complement strand
CGGCAAACAGAGCCAGGCCACATTCTTCAATAAAATCAAATCCGCCTTCGATCCGGAAAATAAGTTTCCTCATTTGTATTCATAACGCGAATCAATTAATGGTAACAGAAACACATAATTTAAAGAGCGGCTTTACGCCGCGATATTTCGGCTCCTTCCCGACGCAAAACCGCTCCTACATCTCGATTCAGGTAAATGATTAGCCAGATTTCCAAAGACAAGCTAAGCCCTCAATACGCATCGATGAAGGAGCCTATCGAGGCTTGCGTGCATTGCGGGTTTTGCCTGCCTACCTGCCCCACCTATTTAACTATGGGAGACGAAATGAATTCTCCCCGTGGACGCATCTTTCTTATGAAGGAAACGCTTGAGGGTAAAATCGATCCGTCGGAAATCGATCCCTTCATCGACAATTGCCTTGGCTGTTTGGCATGCGTTACTTCCTGCCCCTCCGGCGTCGAATACGGAGAACTCATTTCACCCTATCGTTCCTGGTCTGAGAAGCAACGGGAGCGGGGTGTTCTGGAAAGGCTCCAACGCTTCGCAATCCTTAAAACCATTCCTTATCCAAACCGATTTCGGATAGCATCCAAATTAGCCAGCACGTTCAAACCGCTTGCGCCCTATCTACCGAAAAGCTTAGGAGCTATGATTGAACTGGCCCCATCTCAGTTGCCCGAAAAGCAAAGATACGATCGACTCTATCCAGCCACCGGATCCCGACGTGGACGTGTTGCACTTTTAATTGGCTGCGCTCAACAAGCCCTGTCCCCCAAGATAAATCAGGCGGCAATCAACGTCCTAACCCAAAATGGTATCGAAGTTGTCGTGCCTGAAAGCCAAGGTTGCTGCGGATCGCTAGCCATGCATATCGGGGCTTCCAAGGAGGCCCAAGCCGCCGCCAAAAAGAATTTTGAAGCTTTCTCGGACGACGTAGACGCCATCATCTCCACCGCTGCCGGATGCGGTTCAGGAATGAAGGAATACGAAACGCTCTTCGCCGGAGCCGATAAGGAATTCGCCGATCAAGCGAAAGCTTTTTCCGCCAAAATTCAGGATGTTTGTGCCTATCTAGATTCAGTCGGCTTCGCCCCACCTAAGGATAGAGAAATGCCCCCCATCAAAGTAGCCTATCACGATGCCTGTCACCTAGCCCATGCCCAGAAAATTCGATCAGCTCCTCGCAATCTTCTTCGATCCGTTCCAGGTATTGAGCTCTTGGAGCCAGCGGAATGGGAAATTTGCTGCGGCTCAGCAGGTAGCTACAATATCGAACATCCGGATGCGGCCAAAGAACTGGGCCAACGAAAAGTGAAGAATCTAATGGCCACTAATCCAGATGTCATCGCCACCGGCAACATCGGCTGTCTTACCCAGATCGAGTTCCACTCGCAAGGTAAAGATAAGCCGGTTCCTATTGTCCACACAGTGCAACTGCTCGATGGTTGGAGCTCGAGAGGGTAAGATTCTACCCCACCCAAGCTCGGGCGTTGCGAAAGAAACGCATCCAGGGAGAGTCCTCGCCCCAATCTTTGGGAGCCCAACTGAACTGAGCTGTTCGAAATACACGTTCCGGATGAGGCATCAGAATCGTGGAACGGCCGTCCTCGCTGGTCAGGCTGGTTATTCCGAATGGCGACCCGTTAGGGTTCAATGGATACGCTTCGGTCGGACTATGCAAATTGTCTACATAGCGAGCCGCTACCAGGCCTGATTGGTTGCACGCATTAGCAGCCTCATCACTTTCGAACTCTGCTCGGCCTTCTCCGTGAGCGACCACGATGGGTATCACGCTCCCAACCATTCCACTAAAGAGAACGCTGGGCGTATCTTCGATTTTCAAGGAAACGAGACGCCCTTCATAGCGCTCACTGCGATTTTGCACAAAACGCGGCCAATGATCCGTACCAGGTATCAAGCTCTTAAGGTTGCTCAACATCTGGCAGCCATTGCAGACGCCCAGAGAGAAAGTGTCTGAGCGATGGAAGAACTGCTGAAACTCCTCTCGGGCTTTATCATTGAATATGATGCTCTTGGCCCAGCCCTCGCCTGCTCCCAGGACATCTCCATAACTAAAACCGCCGCAGGCTGCAAGGCCTTGGAAATCCTTTAGGGAAACCCGACCACCTAGGATGTCTGTCATGTGAACATCGATACACTTAAATCCGGTCCTATTGAAAGCGCCCGCCATCTCGATTTCTCCGTTTACGCCTTGCTCGCGCAAGATGGCGATCTGCGGCTTAGCGGCTGAGGACGCAGAAATAGCGGAAAAACCTACTGGATTTAAGTCGAAGTCAATTTTTGGGCTGATGCCTGGATTTTCGCGATCTTGGCGGATCGCATGTTCAGAAGCGGCAGACTCAGGATTGTCTCTCAAGCTTTGTATCCTGAAGGTCACATCTGACCAGACTGTTCGCAAAGCATAGAGATCTTCTTCGAATATAATCTGACCTGCCTCAGAGATCTGCACAGTGCCTCGAGAGTTCAATCTGCCGACAATGTTTGAGCAATCGCCCAAGTTGTGAGATTTCAATATTTCAAATACGGAAGAGAGATCGTCTCCTTTTACTTGGATGACCGCGCCCAATTCTTCGGCAAACAAAGGTCCATAAGGATCGCCCTCGCTCAATACCTCGAGGTGAATGCCAACATTTCCTGCGAACGCCATTTCCACTACGGCTGCGAAAAGACCTCCGTCAGACCGGTCGTGATAAGCAAGAATCTTTCCTTCTTTCCCTAGTTGCTGGATAGCGTTCCAGAAATTCGTGAGATCCTCAGGACTATCGACATCGGGCGTTTCCATACCCATTTGTCCATAAACCTGTCCCAATATGGAGCTGCCCAAACGATTCTTTCCTCGGCCAAGATCAATCAGAATTAGACTCGAATCTCGGTCCTGAATAAGTTGCGGCGTAAGGGAAAGCTGTATATCCGTACAGCGAGCGAATGCTGAGATAATCAGTGATACTGGAGCCGTGACTCGCTTCTCCTCTACCTCATCCTGCCAAACCGTGCTCATACTCATCGAGTCCTTGCCGACAGGAATAGTCACTCTCAGTGCAGGGCAAAGCTCCATACCTACCGCCTGCACTGCCTCGAAAAGGTCTGCTCCATCGCCCGCAATAGAAGGGGCCGCCATCCAGTTTGCTGAGAGATTTACGCCGTTCAAGGGACCAACCTGAGCAGCTGCGAGATTCGTCAAGGCCTCACCAACCGCTAATCGGGCTGAGGCAGCAGCACTATTCACAGCGGTCGGTGTTCGTTCGCCAACCGACATCGCTTCACCTGTGTATCCGTCGAACGAAGACGCAGTTACCGCACAATCGGCGACGGGAACCTGCCAGGGCCCCACCATTTGATCGCGATGAATCAATCCCGTTACTGTCCGATCGCCAATGGTTATCAAAAAGGTCTTGTCCGCCACGGTGGGATGAGAAAGCACGCTCCGAGCTGCTTCGTCGAATGAAGCCCCAATTAAACTCAGAGGAATAAGATTTCTCGATAGGGCCTTTTCTTTACGATGCATGCGTGGTGGTTTCCCCAGAAGTACCTCCAAAGGCATATCTATGGGTTGGTTACCGAAATGCGGATCATCCAACACAAGTCGCCGTTCATTGGTTGCTTCCCCAATGATGGCGAACGGGCAACGTTCGCGTTCACAAATCTCCGAGAAAACATTTATCCGTTCAGATGGAATCGCCATCACGTAGCGCTCCTGAGACTCGTTACACCAAATTTCCAGAGGGCTCATACCCGGTTCGTCATTAGGAATTTGGCGTAAGTTAAAACGCCCGCCCTTACCGGCATCGTTGACCAATTCCGGCATAGCATTGCTCAAGCCACCTGCCCCCACATCGTGGATAAATGCGATAGGATTTTCATCCCCTAGGGCCCAACAGCGATCGATCACTTCCTGGCATCGGCGCTCCATTTCCGGATTGTCCCTCTGCACGCTGGCGAAATCCAAGTCCTCTTCGCCAGATCCGCTGTCCATAGAGCTAGCCGCCCCACCACCCAAACCGATCAACATAGCAGGACCCCCAAGAACAACCAGTTTGTCTCCCGCATTGACAACACCTTTTTCTATGTGCTCATGACGGATGTTACCCAATCCACCTGCCAGCATGATAGGCTTATGGTAACCTCTCAATTCGCTGCCATCGTCTCCTTCATGATCTTTCTTTGCTGGAACTGCCTGCTCGAAAGTTCGAAAGTAGCCGAGGATGTTGGGGCGACCGAACTCGTTATTGAATGCCGCTCCTCCCAACGGACCTTCGATCATGATTTCCAGCGGAGAAACAATTCGGGGGGGCTTTCCAAAATCCTGCTCCCATTCCCTAGTTGCACCTGGTATCTTCAAATTGGATACAGTAAATCCAGTTAGACCCGCTTTGGGCTTCGATCCGATACCGGTTGCTCCCTCGTCCCGAATCTCGCCTCCCGAACCAGTCGAAGCTCCCTGAAATGGCGAAATAGCGGTCGGATGATTATGGGTCTCCACTTTGCAGAGGATACCGACGTCCTCCTCGGTCGCCCCGTACTCGTTCGATTCTGGATCCGCGAAAAATCGCTTAGCCCGACTCCCTTCGAATACCGCCGCATTGTCCTTGTAAGCCGACAAGATGCCTTCGCTGCGCATTTCAAAAGTGTTCTTGATCATTCTGAAGAGGGATCTGCCCTTCGCTTCCCCATCGATCTCCCAACTGGCATTGAATATCTTGTGCCGACAGTGTTCAGAATTCGCCTGAGCGAACATCATCAGCTCGATGTCGTTGGGATCGCGCCCCAGCTTGTGGAAATTTTCGACCAGGTAATCTATTTCATCTTCTGCGAGGGCGAGCCCTAAACTTCGATTGGCCTCAACCAAGGCCTCGCGTCCCCCAGAGATCACAGGAACGCTAGAGAATGGCCTAGGTTCTTCATGACGGAATAGGACAGATAGTTCTTCGTTAGATCCAAAGACAGATTGTGTCATTCGATCGTGCAGCTTCGAATCGAGCGACCTCAATTGCGATGCATCCAACTCGACTCCAGCCAAATCAATCCAGAAGGCAACGGCTCGCTCGATCCGATTCAATTTCGACAGCCCACAGATGTGGGCGATATCAGTCGCTTTCGATGACCATGGGGAAAGCGTTCCCGGGCGTGGGACCACCACTCGCAACATTCCTTCCAAATCGTGGCCTCTAAGCTTGGGCCCATAGGTCAGCAGTTTCTCCAGGACGGATTGCTCTTCCCTGGTCAATGCCTCCGAAGTCTCAGCAACATGCAGATACTCTGCATATACGTTTTTAACCGGCAGTTCAGCAGAGCTCAGATCGTCAACGAGCTTTTTTAGACGGAATTCGGAATGGGACGGTGCGCCGCGAAGGATGATCATCTCCGTAAACGTTGAAAACTTCATCCGCAACCGGCAAGCGCGGAATGGAAGTTAGATGGCCGTAAAATTTTGTATTTAATAGTGGCCTGCGGCCAAATCCCGCAATTGCGGGGAGAGGATGATCCTTCAGACCAGCAGAATTAAGTAAGAACTTGCTCCCGCTTAGCGGGGGTCCTAGTGCCGCATTAGCTACATTTCGCGAAGGAACTATTAATCCGATTCTCAGCCTGCAAAAGGCAGCTTGATCTGCTCAGCTAACTTGGCGGAACGGATCCCGGCTTCAAGAATCTCTTGGGCATCGCGGCTGTAATCATCGCGGGAAAGTATGAAAGGGTCCCTTTGACCAGTGACGACCTCGACAAAATTATGGGCGGAATCCCGCATGCCTAGCTCCGGCTTAGGAATGGATACTTCTGAGCCATTCGGATCGTCATTAGTTGCCAAATACAGTTTTCCGCTGTCTCCCGGCTCGGCGAATAAGGTTCCTTCGGACCCATAGATCGCGGTATCATAGCTGGTAAGGTTTCCGATTTGCGTCCAGGAGGCAGTAGCTGTAGCCAGTCCTTGAGGATATTTCATAGCAATGATTCCACTATCCTCCACAGAAAGAAAGTCTTTGGCTTTTCCACCCGCCATTCCCACGACTGATTCCGGCATACCCATGAGGGCCACGGCCAACACAGCTCCGTAACAGCAATAATCCATCATCGCTCCGGCCCCATTCCTTCGCTCATCGAACAGCCAATCGCAAAAATATTCGGAGCAACCTAGGGCTTCCGGACCGCAATGGGCAGCCCGATAAGTGACGCTGTGCAAATTTCCAATCTTGCCATCCTCAACCAGCTTAACTGCATGCTGAAGCTGCGGCCACCAGGTAAAAGGCCAGTTAACAACTAGCTGGACATTGTTTGTTCGAGCCGCGACTAACATCTGGTTGGCGTCATCCAAATTGGCCGCCAGCGGCTTTTCGATCAGGATGTGCAGGCCAAGTTCCATGGCCTCAATCGCCATATGCGAACCTTCCAGATTACTTCCAAAAACGTAGGCCGCGTCTAGTTTCTCATTTTCAAGCAGAGAAGTGGCGTCTTCGTAAACTCGGCAGCCGTACGTCTCCGTAAATCGCTCCGTCAAAGGCTCGTTCGGGTCCGCCGCCGCTACCAACTCCGCACTTTGACACTCAGACGCCGCTGCCACTTCGGCCCAAACATGGTCATGGGTCAATCCCAACACACCGATTCTCAGTTTTTCACTCATAGCTACACTTTCACCGACAATGATAGTCCTAGCCCTACACCACAACCACAACCTAAGGAAAAACTGCCCTTGGAACTATCAAATGTAGTTCGGAGCTTCAGCCCGAGCAATAGAATGGAGAGCGAATCGATATAACCAAAATCTTGAGGGGCGTCGTTTGCGGCGACCGCGTTGCAAGAAGAGCCCTAACGCTACAGGCGGTGGCCGCAAGCGACGCCATGGCTAGGACGCTGATCCGCGGTTACTACGCCTGCGTATCCTATACCGATGCTCAAATTGGTAAAGTGCTCGACGCTCTGGAATCCGAAGGACTCTCTAACAAAATAATCATTGTTCTCTGGGGAGACCACGGCTGGAATTTGGGAGAACACACACCTTGGTGTAAGCATTGCACCTTTGAGAACGCCATGCACGCGTCTCTCATCATTCGCTCGCCAAATCATCTTTCTAGCAACAACGGAGTCGCCACCCGAACGCTCGCTGAATTCATCGATATTTATCCTACGCTCTGCGAACTAGCCGGAGTCGCTCCGCCTCAAGAACTGGATGGCCGTAGTTTAGTCCCAGTTCTGGAAAATCCCAAGGATCCCGGCAAAGGATTTGCGATCGGGCGCTTTCGCAACGGCGATACTATTCGCACGAATAAATGGCGCTACACTTAATACGCCTCCACAGACAGCGCCGGCAACTTGAAGATCGTCGCTCGCATGCTCTACGACCATGATCGAGACCCTGAGGAAAATCGGAACCTCGTCGAACTCTTCTAATACAGAGGGATCGTCGCCGAACTCTCGAATCGGCTCAACGCCCACAAGGGTCGATAATCGATTTCGCTCAG
>DKNL01000179.1 GCA_002474325.1 Opitutales bacterium UBA7389 | reverse complement strand
GGGTCCAAGCGATTAGTTCTCGACTTGAGCTGCCGTTTTCAAGATGGTGCGTATTGGGTGGTGACCGATAGATGGACTCGTTTTACGGAGCTAAGCGTGTCGGCAACGACACTCGACGCATTGTCGAAGTACTGCGACGAGTTTTTAGTTCACGGAGTCGAGGTGGAGGGGAAGATGGGTGGAATCGAAGAGCAGCTGGTTCAGCTGCTTGGAGAGCATTCGCCGATTCCCGTAACCTATGCAGGTGGGGCTCGGCGATTAGAAGATATGGATTTGGTCAACACGCTAGGTAGAGGTCGCGTGGATTTGACGATTGGGAGTGCTCTAGACATTTTCGGAGGCAAGGTGCCATTTTCAGAAGTGGCTAGATGGAAATCCGGTCGTGGTTAGATGTTCTTGTCGGGCATAGGATGTTCGCCATGTTCATCCGTCCGAAGGTTTGCCTAGGTTCGCTCTGTACTTCATAGTCGCCGATACTCTCAAAGTATCAGGGTCGGATGAATTCTTTGCTAATTCTATTTAGCTCGGGGCGCGAAAAGCGGGTTTTTCGCCGGGAACCGGAGAGTTTTCAAAGAATCCACGTTTTAAAATGGCTTCTCTGCCACCGTGTTTTTCTACGATGGCTTTCTGATCGGCCTTGGCTCGCCGATCCACTTCTCCGGGGTCGCAAATCTCCCTGAGCTTTTTGATCATAGAATCGAGAACTGATTTGTATTCGAATATTTGTGACAGATCATTTATTTCGTTGGGGTCATTATTAAGATCAAATAGTTGGGGATCCTGATTGACGTGATAGATCAATTTATACCGGTTATCCCGCAATAGGAAAGACCCATTGGCACTGTTAAGAGCGTGGTATTCCCCAAAGACTACCCGTTCTTGTTCAGGCTTGTTGGCAAGCTCGATTAGGGAGTTCGCGTTGCGGTGCACGGGCTTATCTAGTCCTAGGCTGTCGTAGATCGTTGCGTGAACGTCCAACAGGGAAACCGGAGTTTCGCAGACCCTACCCTCGGGTACACCTGGTCCCGCCAAAATCATGGGGACGCCGCCGGATTCTTCATAATGAGTGAATTTCCCGTAGAGACCGCGAGCGGAGAGGCACTCGCCATGATCGGATGAATACAAAATGTGGGTATCTTCGCTTAGCCCTAACGCACTTAGCTGATCGAGGACTCTTCCGATTTGGGTATCAAGAAAGTTGGTCAATCCGTAATAGGCGTGGATCAAGTTCTTTATCTGTTCTTCCGTGTGCTGCCTTTCCGCATCGAAATACTGTCTCATATGAGCATAGGCTGGATGTCGAGGCCAATCCTCATCTTTCCACTGCGGCGGTCGGGGCAATTTGTCGGGATCGAATTTATCGAGGTAAGGTTTCTGTACCCGATAGGGCGGATGGGGGCAGACGAGAGATAAAAACAAGGTCCACGGCTTTGAGTCATCTTTATGAGATTGAAGCCAGTTAATTGCTTCGTCGGCATTCTTTATATCGTATTCCTGATAAGTCGTCATTCCCTCTCCAGCCGAGTTGATTCCCTCGCGGCGGTGCCTCACGGGCGGATCTTCCCGTAGGCATCCCATTGGGTCTCCGAGCCCAGCGACTACGTGCAGCGGTTGGATTTCTTTGGTGAAGCCGTTGTCATCTGCCTGGCTCCGAAAATGCAACTTCCCAATGAGATCCACGGTAAGACCGGCATCGCGCAACTCGTGATGCCAGGATCGTTCGACTCCATGGTAAGGGAAGGCATTGTCCCAATTGCCAATCTCGTGTACGTATTTTCCGGTCGCTAAAGAAGCACGAGCGGGCACACAGATAGGGCAGGTCGTGTAAGCTTTAGTGAAGAGCGTACCTCTAGCGGCTAGCGAGTCCAAGTTTGGTGTGACGTTAGTTGGATTGCCATAGCAGCCTGTTACATGCTTTTGGTGTTCGTCGGAGAGAATAAAGAGGAAATTGGGTTTCTTGCTCATAGCGTCTGCTGATCGATTGAAGTAGGCTAGGGACTATCCATAGAAAGATCATGGAAAATGGAAAGGGAAAATAAGGTCGCTTCCCAGTTTGCTCTTTCCAAAGGATTTGAAAACAGACACTGTGAGATATTGGGAATGAGGGAGTTTATTTTATCCAACGCCAATGGCATCCGTATTCGGATTGCTGAATACGGTGGAATTGTCAGGGAAATCAATGTTCCCGATCGGCAAGGCTTATTTGAGGACATCGTCTTGGGTTTCGATTCTATGGAAGCCTACAAACAGAATCCGGCCTACTTCGGAGCATTGATTGGACGGTATGGGAATCGAATCGCTCACGGCAGATTTGATTTGGACGGAGTGACTTACGAGTTAGCGAAGAATGATGGGGAAAACCATCTGCATGGTGGAGAGAAAGGATTCGGCAGCGTTCTTTGGGATGGAGAAGGCATATCAGGAGAAGGCTTTGAGGGTGTCGAATTGCGATATCGAAGCGAGGATGGAGAAGAGGGCTATCCAGGAGCGTTGGATATCTCGGTTACCTACCGATTGACGGACGAAAATGAATGGATCATCGACTATCTTGCTACCGCCGACCGGCCCACGATCCTCAATCCTACTCAGCACAGCTATTTTAATCTGACCGGCAAAGCTGGTAGCAGTATTCTCGAACATGGGATTCAGATCAATGCTAGCCATTATACTCCAGTTGATTCGAATCTGATACCGACGGGAGAAATCGCCGCTCTCGATGAAACGCCTCTCGACTTTCGGGCGTCAAAGGCGATTGGGGCACGAATTAATGCTCAGCATCCGCAGTTGGAGCGTGGAAAAGGATACGATCACAATTTCGTTCTAAAAAGAGCGGTGAGCGAGGAATTAGTCCAAGCGGCTGAAGTATACGAACCCATTTCGGGACGTCTAATGGAAGTTCTTACTACGTCACCAGGCGTACAATTCTACACTGGAAACTTCCTGGATGGTAGCCTTCAGGGGAAGTCTGGCGTGGCCTATGGCGTTAGATCGGGATTTTGCTTGGAAACTCAGCTTTTCCCAGACTCCCCCAATCAGGTGAATTTTCCGTCGGCTCGTCTCAATCCCACGGAGGAATTCAAGTCCTCGACCCTCTATCGATTCTCTACACGCTAGTGTGCTTCGCAGGCTTGCCGCTTGCTGCCATAAGTATCGTACAGGATTTTCGGAAATAAAATGGCGAATTAAGTCGTCTTTTTGTCCGTGAGAATCGCTTTTCCCTTGATTCTTCTTTTGCTGCTTCGGCTAGCTCGGT
>DKNL01000323.1 GCA_002474325.1 Opitutales bacterium UBA7389 | reverse complement strand
ATAGTCAGCCCTACCATCAGCAATCCGAGTATTGGTACCGTCACCAATTACCTGTCTCGCCAGCTTTAAGATCTTCTGCAAAGGCGACCAAGAGCTTTACGCAGGCTTCCACGTCTTCGAGATCCACGACTTCACTGGGCGTGTGCATATATCTCAAAGGAATAGAGAGTAATCCGGTTGCTACGCCGGCGCCAGCCATCTGAATCGCTCGAGCGTCGGTATAGGTTGGGTAAGGATCGCCTTCAAGTTGGTAGAGAATATTTCGATCTTCCGCTGCGGATGTCAGTTTGTCGAACACGATTGGATTAATATTAGGACCACGAGTGATAATAGGCCCGGCCCCTAGCTTGGTGGCTCCGAATTTTCGTTTATCGCAATCGGGATGATCCGTGCTGTGCCCAACATCTACGGCTACCGCAAAGTCAGGAGCTAGACCGAAACTAGAAGTAGTGGCTCCTCGCACGCCTATTTCCTCTTGCGAGGTGCCCACGGAAACGACCTTGGCTTCTAGTGTCTTTTCGCTTTTGGCCAGGCGTCGAATCGCTTCTCCCACGATGTAAGCGCCGCACTTGTTGTCGAAGGCGCGAGCGGTTCCCACGGATCCGTTAATGAGTTCAAACTCATGATCGTAAGTGGCTACGTCACCGACGCGCACGCGCGATTCTGCATCCGTCTTATCCTTAGCGGCAATGTCGATCCACATCTCGTTTATTTTTGGGATCTTCTCGCGATCTTTCTGATCCATCATATGGATGGCCCGCTTTCCGGTAACGCCTTTAACGATTTCGTTGTTGGTTTGTATAAGGATTCGCCGCCCTGGAATGATCAGGCGGTCGTGCCCTCCAATCGTACGAAAGTAGAGGAATCCGTTGTCATCGATGTAGTTGATAATGAACCCTAGCTCGTCGAGATGCCCTGAATACATGACTGTTGGGCTTCCTTCGGGATTCAGGGTAGCGATCCGATTCCCCAGCACGTCTCTTTGATAGGTGTCGGCACTCGATTCGACGTATTGGTCAAATACGGCTTGAGCCTGTCCTTCAGCTCCGGACGGACTTTTGGCTTTGAGTAAATCGACGAGAAATTTGGGGGTAGTATAGGTCATAGATATTTATAAGTGAAGTATTCTTAAACAGGTTCCAGGAAATCGGAATATTGATAAGTGGCTCCGTTATGGAGCTTGTCGTAAGAGTCAATGAGATTGGCGAGAGCGTCAGCAACCGCTGCGGGTTCCTTAATCTGATCCTTTTCTTTAAGTTCAATAAAACGATCAACTTCGGGAAAAGCGGATTTCGGCGCAGCCCGTATAAGTTCCTGCATCCCGGTTTCCATTACACTTGGATTGAAGTTCACGACTTTAGCGGGGAATGGAGCATAGCTCTGTTCTTTCGCAATCGTTCTTACCAGTTGCTCCTGCCCGCTTTTGGCGGAGCAATACAGCGACCAGGAAGGTTTGGCCCGCTCCGGCAAAGCGGCTCCGGAGCTAATTTGTACGAAAAGTTTGGGTAGCTGAAAATCGCGAGTAGCGATCAGGAATCGCTGTAAACAGACAAATGAGCCCGTCAAGTTGATTGTAAGACTATTTTGGATATCGTTTATCGAAAGGTGGTCGAGAAAATCGATTGACTTTAGAATACCCGAGTTGGCAACGAATATGATCGATTCGCAGTCTTGCCAGTTCGCTTGGGCGAAGGTTTGGTCGAGTGTCTCGGAGGCGGATTTGGTTTGATTGAGGTCACAGGCGACATGGTTTCCTCGAAAGTCGCCCCGGGACCGCGATAGGCCCTTGATTTGCGTGTTTTCTGTTTCGAGCTGCTTTGTCAACGCCAGCCCGAAGCCGCGAGAGGTGCCTGTGATGAATAGCTGACGCATATCTTCCGAAACAATTAGGTTTCGTCAGAGAGCTCGTCGACGATATCTTCAAGTGGGTAGCTAAGGATCTCGGAAAGGGTCGGGTGGTACCAATGGGTGCGAAGCAAGGATTCTGCGGTCAGATTATTGGATACGGCTACGGATAGAGCGTGAATGAGTTCTACGGCGTCTTTGGACACGATCTCCGCTCCAAGAATGCGTCCAGAGAGTTTTTCCGCAAAGACCCGGACGAATCCGTATTTGGCTTCCATCAAGATAGATTTCCCATGATCGTCGAATGGGTAATCGGCGACGACAAAATCGATCTCCCTCTCTCTGAGAACTGCTTCGGTGAGACCTACGCGAGCGACCTGGGGATCGGTGAAAACCGCGTCGAGCATGTGGTCGTAGTTTAGTGGCGTTTTCTCGACTCCGAACGCGTGATAGGCGGCGAATTCTCCTTGCAGTACGGCGGTGTGGACGATCTCGAAAGGTCCTGTGCAATCACCCGCAGCGTATATCTTGAAGTTGGTAGTCCGTTGGTAAGTGTCTGTGACGATTTGCCCGTTGGGCTTGAGTTCGATTCCGGCTTCTTCCAGGCCGAGATTCCCGGTGGCAGGCGATCGACCCAGAGCATTGACGACATGCTTGGCGGAGCAGCGTTTTTCTATTCCGTCTTGGTCGAAGACGATCTCGAATCCATTGTTCGTGCGGCTGATACTTTGGAGCTTCGTGCCGGTGTAGAGATCGAGCCCTTCGTCACGCAAGGCGGTTTCGACCACTTCCGAAACATCCGGAGCCTGGTCTTTTAGGATGTGAGGGCTACGTTGAATTTGGGTCGTTTTCGCGCCCACTCGATTGAGAAATTGAGCGAGTTCGCAAGCCACAACTCCACCGCCGAGAACGATGACTGATTCAGGTAGAGTAGCAAGGTCGAGGATGTCGTCACTCGTCCAAATATCCGAATCGTCTATTCCAGGAATAGGTGGCTTGGAGACATAGGACCCGGTCGCGATGATGAAATACTTGCCTCTAAGGAGATCTCCATTGTCGAGCTCGACCGTATCCTCGCTTATAAATTTGGCGAAGTTCCTATAGAGATGATACTTGCCGCTTTGCATGTACTCGACGCGGTAGTCGGTGAATTCCTTGATTGTATCCAGTTTTCGCTGATGCAGCTTTTCCATGCTAACGCGCGCTTCTGGAATATCTAGCCCAAACTCGCTTCCCTTTTGAGCTAAGTGGAGGACCTCAGCGGAGTAGATCAGCGTTTTAGAAGGCATGCAGCCGCGCAAAATACATAGCCCTCCCAGCTCGGTGGCCCCATCTACTATCGCTACATTGTCTGAGTATTGGCGAGCGACTCTAGCCGCATTGAAGCCACCGCTTCCGCCACCAATGGCGATGAAATCGTGTTCTTTTACCATAAATGAGAGGTCTACTATTGAGAATGGATGGACTCGGCAACGGATCTAGCGGATTCATCGCCAGTTAGAAGGCGAGCTAGCTCGAGTCCGAAATCTATGGCTGTGCCGGCGCCTTGGGACGTTAAAATGTGGTCACTGACGACGATGGGCTCGTCACTAGCTCGAGGAAGTTCGGAGCGGACCGATAGGTGGCTCGTTGCCTTCCGTCTATCAAGAATGCCTGTGGATGCCAGAACCTTTGGAGCGGCACAAATCGCGGCGATGGGCTTCCTCGATTGGTCGAAGGACAGAATGAGCTGACGAACCCGCTCGTCTTCGGCGAGTTCAAGAACCCCGGGCCCACCGGGGAGAAATAAGAGATCGAAGGATTCTTTCTCAATATTCTCAAAAAAGGCATCGGCTTCAAAGGAGATGCTATTTCTTCCAGTGAGGTTTTTCGATCCGCTAAGGCTGGCCATCGTAGTCTCCACACCAGCTCGGCGTAGAACGTCAACTGGGGCTAGGGCTTCAACTTCTTCGATCCCGTCAAACACGAGAACGAGTGCCCGTTTTTGTTGTAGCGATTCACCGGTATTGTTTTTCATTGTGATGTAGAAGATCGGCCGCCAGAGACTTTCATGGCAAGCGGAATGATGGAGTAAGCTACGATTTGTGAAGACGGGTTTAATACTAGGGTGCGGCTATGTCGGAAGAGCGTTGGCGTCGAGTCGACGATCATGTGGCGATCACATTCTTGCGGTGACGCGAAATGCAGATACAGCCAATGAATTGACTAGTGAAGGTGTGGAGGTGTTTCAGGGAACACTTCAAGATGGAGAGTGGCACGATTGGGCCCGTGAAGTTGATTGGGTGGTCAATTGCGTGAGCTCGGCTGGCGCGGGGCTGGCAGGTTACCGTTTGTCTTATGTAGATGGAAATCGCTCTTTAATAGATTGGATGGAAAAATCGCGATTT
>DKNL01000145.1:8810-12494 GCA_002474325.1 Opitutales bacterium UBA7389 | reverse complement strand
GCCCACGGCTGGACGAATACCGTTTGCCAATCGAATTCGGGAATGAGTCTTTCTCGTTGCATACCGATGCGTTCCCTAAGCCGTGATCTGGTCCCTACGAGGAATTAACTTGCCGTGCGGATCCTGTATAGGGTTTCTCAACCGCTCCTCGATTCGTTGAACGATATCTTCTCCAATCAGATGTTCGATCTCCTCGGCATCGTCATGCACGTGATCGCTTTGGTACTGAGCTGCGTTGGTCAAGTAGAGCTCCCAAAGGCGGTGGTTGCGAACGATCTCGCAGGCGCGATGCCAACCGGACTTCTTAAGCTGAAATCGCGCTTTGCCGCTCCATCCAGCATCGCCTTCAGAGTCGACGTGACGGGCTAACTGGGCGGCAACTAGTGCCCGAATCTCTTTTTCTGTGGAAGCGAGATTCTGGTTTCTTTCTTTGGCCAATTCGGAGATATCGAACTCCTTACGGGTGAACCTGGAATTTTCGGAAAGGTGGAATACGGATTTCAACGTATTTTCCAATGCAATACGCCTACGCTGCCGCTTGCGGCGCAAGATTTTAGTAAGCAGGCCGTGCCTAGGTCCAAATACCAGTGCAAGGGCGAAAATGGATGTCGACCCTAGCACGATCAATGGTCCGGTTGGCAGATTATTGGATAAGTAGGAAATGAAGGCTCCCAGAATTCCGGAAATCATGCCGAATCCAGCGGCGAGAACCAGCATCCAATGCATACGATCAGTCAAAAGGTAGGCCGCTGCCGCAGGTGTAATGAGTATGGCAGATACAAGTACGACGCCCACTGCCTGTAGCGACACGACAACGGCGAATGTGAGCAGGGCCATTAAGAGGTAATGTAGCGCTTGCACGGGCATGCCGACTGCTTTGGCGAAGCCGATATCGAAGCTGATGGCCAAAAATTCTTTGTAGAACAAAAGTATTAGAATAATGGATATAGTAGATATGATTCCCAACAGCCACAAGTCGCCTGAAGACAAGGCAGCCGCTTGACCGTAGAAGAACTTGTCCAATCCCGATTTGTTTCCCATCACCATGTTTTGAATCATGGTGGTGAGGCAAACTCCCAGACCATAAAATCCCGCCAATACCATTCCCATGGCGCTGTCCTCCTTGAGGCGGGTTGTCTGCTTGATCCACCCGACGAGGGCCACTCCCATGATTCCGGCTCCGGTCGCTCCAACGAATATGGCCCAAGGATCTTTGGACGCATTCCACAAGAATCCTAGAGCGACTCCGGGCAGGACCGCATGAGAAAGAGTATCTCCGAGCAAAGCGAGTTTCCTAACAACCAGGAAACTGCCCAAGGTTCCGCAGCAGAATCCGATGAGTAGTGTTCCTAAAGCGGCGGCTCGAATGGCCGGGTGTTTCAGAGCGAAGAAATCTAGGGCTTGCTCCGTCCACGAAGTATCCGCGATATCACCAATTTTAGCAGCGTGGGCGACCGAGGAGATGGTCAGTAGAAGGAATATCGATGCCAATAATCGAAGGTGTGGAACTAACGCGGAAGTTCTTTCGTGCCGGTTCATCCGAGAAAGGTTGGCTTTCGCTTGAAAATCCTGCTTCCAGAAAGCTCTCATAGGTGAATGTCGTCAGGCGTATCGCCCTCCGCTTTTTTCTGGGCTCGGCTCAGCGCGACTTCCGAGAGGATGCTTAGGCGCCCACCATAGGCATTTTGAAGATTTTTGAATGTGAATACTTCCTGTGTCTTTCCATAGGCCACCACCCGCATATTCAGAAGCAGGATACGGTCGAAGTAATCGGGGGCAGTAGTCAGGTCGTGGTGGACGACGATAAGCGTTTTGCCTTGTTGTTGCAGCTCGCGAAGAATCTCGATGATGGCGGCTTCGGTTGCGGCATCTACACCGATGAAAGGCTCGTCCATTAGGTAGAGGTCGCTTTCTTGGGCCAAGGCCCGGGCGAGAAAGACGCGCTGTTGCTGCCCTCCAGAGAGGTTGGAAATTTGCCGTTTCGCGTAGGGCAGCATTTTCACCTTATCCAGACAGGACATGGCAATCTCTCTATCTACTTTGGTCGGACGTTTGAACGGTCCCAGCCGTCCATACCGTCCCATTAGAACGACATCCATAGCATTAACAGGAAAGTCCCAGTCAACAGATTCTCGCTGGGGGAGATAGCCCACACGGGTAACCGCTTGCTGGAAAGGCATGCCGAAAACTTTGATCCAACCGCTGGCCGTAGGAAGTAATCCCATGATGGCTTTAATGAGCGTGGATTTGCCGGCCCCATTGGGCCCGACAACGCCGACGATTGAACCAGCGGGAGCGGTTAAGTCGATACCATAGAGAACGGGTCTCTTGGTGTAGGCTACCGTTAAATCGTGGACTTCAAGAGGGGCGGGAGTCTTGGAGGTAGGCACTGGGCGAGAATGCGTAGACATAGATGTGGGTTCGCTTCGCTGGAGGCTATCGAGGAGTCCTTCAGAATTTCCGAAATAAACGCAATCCTCCGACTAGCGCATCTTCAGTGGCGTTGATTGGGTTGATGATCCACTGTAGGGAGGGTTGCATCATCCACTCTTCATTGAGTTGAATTGATTGGGTGATTTCCAATACCTGTTCGCTGCGACTGTTGGAGACCAGGTTTTCTGATTCGACGTATGAATTAGAAAAGCGTGTATGTGCATAAGCGATACCCATAAGATCTTGAGGTCGCGTTTTGCCAAACAACGGTTGCCAAGCCATTCCTATATCCACGTAGCGAGTTGCCACGCTTCTTTCGGACACCGGATTAAACCCGGCTCGAACGAAAAAGCTTAGCGATCCAGATAGTTTCTGATCGATGACTCCATAGAGTGATGAGAGTCCCGTTGATGAGCGATTCGTTTCGAAAGACTCGAATCGGCCGGTGTGATAGTAGCCTCCGATTTTGATCGTTCCCGACTGAGAGGCATTCAATTGATAATCAAGACCTCTTTCTAGAATAAACAAATAGCCTGCTTCTCCTCCAGCTTCCCAGTTGAACCCGTGATCGTCTCTATCGCCAGGACCGGAATTGCCCGCGTAGGCACCGAACTGGAAGTATCCTTGTTGCCCATTATACCGATACTCCGCCCCTGCCGAACCGACGGAAAAAACAGGAGCGGCGACATTGGCGGAAACGGTGGCTATGGCCCCGAAATTCCCGTTAATAAAAAGGCTGCCGACTTCGGAAACGAAAAAGGATTTATCTACCGCTAGCTGGCCCCATCTAAAAGAAGAGTCTTGAAAATCGCTTTGCAGCCAAGCTGTGAATAGAATGTAGCGAGAATCGGTGATGACATTGCTATAGACGCCGAAATCGCCAGTGAAGGAGTCCACATTATTGTCACCCGAAAACAGGAAGGCTCCCACATGAGCATGCGTTTTCTCTCCAAACGAAAAATCGCTCCCTAAATGCAGCAAGGCCAGAGAACTTTCCCCTGTGTCAACGCCGCCATCGAAGAGTGACCATCCTTCGAGGGTCAACGATCCAGTTGGCTTTACCGATAAATCGAATGCATGTGTGGTGGATAAACCTAGAAAAGTGGCAACAATTGCCCAGAGGTGAATATAATATCTTGGGTGCATCGACTTTTGGATCATCTATTCCGCGAGAGCGTCTGTGATCGTGGAAATATTCCCCTTAACCATTCCCTCGTAGGTTCCGAGATCGAATCTAGATCCATCACGGGC
>DKNL01000145.1:4732-8425 GCA_002474325.1 Opitutales bacterium UBA7389 | reverse complement strand
CCCGAGTCTTGGCTAATTCGCTGTATTGATGCGGGTGATACGCTTGATTCCACGAAGATGGCTCTTATGCCCTTTCCCTTAATGAACTTCACGATCTGAACGATATCGGCTAGCCCAGCTTCGCTTTGAGTGGAGATTCCTTGTACGCCGATAACTTGGAAGTCAAAGGCCTTGCCAAAATAATTGTAGGCATCGTGACTCGTGACTAAGTATCTCTGTTCTGGAGACAGTGAGGACATGTATTGCTTCCCCCAATTATAGAACTCGAGATAACGAGATTTCACTAACTCACCCTGTTCGGCATACTGAGATTTATTTGGGGAATCAACTGAACTGAGGGCTTCCACTACTGTATCGACACATTGGGCCCATAATCTTGGATCGAACCAAACGTGTGGATCGTAGTGACCCTGGAATTCCTCAGGCTCGAGTAGCTTTGCTGCCGGTAGGCTTTCCGTCACAGCATATACCTGCTTTCCGCGACGGGCTAGCTTCACAAGCAGGTCCGCTAAGCGACCTTCAAGGTGAAGCCCGTTGTAGAAAATCAAGTCAGCGGATTGGAGTGTATTGATGTCGGACGCAGTCGCTTTGTAAAGATGCGGATCCACCCCCGGTCCCATCAAACCTGTCACGATCGCATTGTCGCCGGCAACGGACTCCGCCAGATCGGCTACCATGGTTGTCGTCGCTGCTACACGTAGCTTGCCTTCTGCCATACTAACCGCCGCCGCCGCGCCGCTCACCATGCTGGCGAGAGCGAAAATAACAGCCCGGCCGTTGATTCGTGGACTTGTCATAGATTAACCGTTTTGCGGCTGATGCCGAGCATGTCAACTTGAATTTTAATATGCAAAGAATATATTTTGATTAATCAAAATAAAGGTTCGTGGCTCGATTTGCCCAGAATAGATATTGGATCTACAGACATATTGTTTCAGTCGCTTTTGCGGGCGAGATAGAGGTAGCTGATCCAGTTATCCCCAGCAGCGGGAAAATCTTGGGCGTCGATTACTTTGAGTCGGCACTGGGACTCCAGGAATTCGATGACTTTCTTTCTAGGGATGGCGTTCATCTCGAAGTAGGAATCGCTGTTAATGAAAGGGAGCCATTGGGAGATTTTCTGCTTGAGACTCTTTGCCTGATAGAAGGTCCGTTTTTGCAGCATTCTTAGCGGTTTCTGGTTGGCAGAAGTCTGTTTATTCAAATGGCTTGGCAGTTGAAAGGCTAAGGTGCCGCCTTGGCTCAAAACTCGGGAGAATTCCCTCAAGTAGCTGTAAATGTACCGGGGGGCCATGTGCTGCAATACAATTGCCGTATAGACAAAATCAATACTGCTGCTTTCAAAACTGTCTAATCGGTCGGAAGTGTTGACAATGAATTGGCAGTTCGGTCCCCTGTGAATTTCGCTTCTAGCGTAGTCAACCATACTCTGAGAGATATCTACACCGTAGCATTGAGCGAATCGTTTGCCCAGCGGAAAGGACAATCGGCCAACTCCACAGCCGAAGTCGATAGCCGTTTCTCCTTGGAAGGATAGTCCCGCTAGCTCAAGCCGTTTACCGAGATCGGCGATTAATGGCTCTCCAGTGGCGTAGAATTCTTCGACATCCCATCGCCCGCCTCGCTTGGAATTATCAGACAGCACGGTCCACAGTGGATCCTCTGAAGCCAACGAATCGAAGTTCTTCTGAAGTTGCTTGATATCCACGACTATTGAGATCGTTGGCGTACGGCTTCGAAAAGCGTTATCAAAGTAGCCATGGCTACGTTCAAGGAATCCGCTTGTCCGGCCATAGGAATTCTCACTTGATTTGAGCAAGCGTCCAACCACGTTTTCGATAGGCCGAATTGCTCACTTCCCATTACCACAGCTAGAGGTCCGGTCAGATCGGTCTCAGTGTGCAAGTCGCGAGCGTGGGGAGTAGTCGCCACAGAACGAATACGTTGCCTAGAAAGCCATTTGATTGTCTCTTCTGAGCTGGTCATGACTGCAGGCATCGTGAAAAGCACCCCGGTCGATGAGCGAACGACATTCGGATTGAATAGATCCGTTATCGGGTCGCAGCAAATGATGGCATCTACACCGGCAGCATCCGCCGATCTGAGAATGGTCCCCAGATTTCCTGGCTTTTCGATGGACTCGACTATCAGCAAGAATGGAATTTGGGACAAAGGAATGTTATCGAGCCCATAGCTCCATTGTTTGAATACGCCAAGAATTCCCTCGGGGCGATCTCGATAAGCTACTTTTTCGAATGCGGGCCTGCTAAGCTCGAATAGCGTAGATCCTTTTTCGCGAGTGGATTCAATGAGCGGAATTTCGTTTTCGCCGAGAAAGCATTCCGGGCAGAAGTAGACCTCCTCTGGGATGACCCCGCTCTTTAGGGCGCGATCAATGGCACGGTAGCCTTCGGCGATGAATAAGCTTTGCCGATCCCGCGGCCGGCGATTTCGCAGCTTCACCAAGTTTTTGATACGGGCGTTCTGGAGACTGGTTATGGTTTCTGCGTTTGACATTAGACGATGGCCTTGCGTGGGCTAGAAAAAGATTTTTTTGTGAGCTGTTTTTGAGGGTCAAGGTGGTGAAAGGTCAAGCGTGGCTCAATCTCGACCTTTCTGGGAGCATTGTTGTCGAGCGAGGCAGTAGACACAATTTGTAGATAAATATGTAAAAAGCCGGTTTAAGGCCGCCAGAAACTGTAGCGAAGGCAAATGGTATCGCGAACTGTTAGCCCCTGAATAACCAATATGTTAGTCCCTACCATACCAGTCATTGGATTAGCCCTGCTGACTGCGTATATTGTGCTTAATCAGAAAAATGAAAAGCTGAAGTAAAGTCGTCCTTGCGGATTAATGTTTGTCGGGATTGAATGTGATTGTCGATATCGTCTCCGAGTGTAATTGATGAGAAGTGCGGATCAGACTGAGTGACTATTCGATATTGGCTCATGCAGGAGATTGGATCGCTCGTGGCCTAGTCGTGTTAGCCATTTTCACAACTGTCTTCGCCGCTCGCGAGAACCCCAACATAGTGCTTATCCTAACCGACGACCAGGGTTATGGGGATGCCAGTAGCTATTGGCCAGAAACCGATTTGAAGACGCCGGTTATGGAACGAATCGCCGCTCAAGGCATTAAATTCAACCAGTTCCGAGTAAATCCCCTATGCGCCCCCACTCGTGCCAGCATTATCACGGGGACTTACAGCATCTACAACGGCATGTGGCGGGGACCGTCGCGTCCGAAATCGGACGAATCAACTGGAAAGTTTATCAAGTCGGATACGCGTGTTGTGCATGACAACGTCCGCATGCTGCCCGAGTTCTTGAAGCGCGGGGGCTATGCAACCGGTTTATTCGGCAAGTGGCATCTTGGATACGATGAGGATAATGTGCCTAATGCTAGAGGCTTCGATGAGTTTGTCGGATTTCTTGGAGGAGCCCATCCGTATCGCTGGACGAAAAATTCACGGATTGAACGCAATGGCCAGCCATTGAAGTCTGACAAGCACTACACGGATCTTTTTGCCGATGAGGCTATCCGTTTTATCGAGGAAAACCGGGAGCAGCCATTCTTTTGCTACTTGGCTTTCAATGCTGTTCATGGACCCTTGAGGACGGAAAAACGCGACGCCGCCTCAGCTCGGTCCGATTGGCTGAAACGCTATGAAGATGCTGGCGTCGATGAGCCAAG
>DKNL01000145.1:3660-4386 GCA_002474325.1 Opitutales bacterium UBA7389 | reverse complement strand
GCTGATGACCGTGTAGGCGATTTGCTGGATATCCTAGAAAAACTGGATTTAACCGAGGAAACCTTGGTCATCTACCTTTCCGATAATGGAGGGATTGCCCACACCTACCCAAGCAACAATGGACCCTTACGGGGAGGCAAGGGAGAAGCTTGGGAGGGCGGCATTCGTGTGCCTGCAGTCATGCAATGGCCGGGAACGATACCAGCGGGGACGGTCTCGACTGCCGATGCTGTTCACTTCGATCTTTTCGCGACGATTTTGGATTTAGCGGGTATTGCGATACCGAAAGAAAATGGTAGGTTGCAGGTGGATGGAATCAGCTTGCTGGACCATTTGAAGTCAGGTGCCAAAGTATTCATCCCCGACCGTTACCTTTTTTGGGATCTTTTTGGCAAACAGGGTGCGCTGAAAGGCCCATGGAAGATCGTCGCCGATACTGGAAATCACAATGGCGACTTTCTCAAAGCCGCCCGAAATTCGGATTCCGCGGATTTCACTTTAGGCAATCTGGAGCACGACCTTGGAGAGAAAACGAACTTAGCATCCGAACATTCGGAAATATACTCGGACCTAAAGAGTCGTTTTGTCGATTGGCTTCGGCGAGCTGCAGACTACAATTAGTTCGACTTCAGTAGGAAGGCGAAAAAATGCTCGTTTGTTTTTCACTAAGTTGAGCTGGTGGGCCCGGAGGGATTTGAACCCACGACCAAGGGATTATGAGTCCCC
>DKNL01000145.1:0-3337 GCA_002474325.1 Opitutales bacterium UBA7389 | reverse complement strand
TTATGAGTCCCCTGCTCTAACCGCTGAGCTACAGGCCCGCTCAGAAAAGAGAAGTGGTAATAAGCCCCCGGCTCGGGGTTTGGCAAGCGGATAGTGACGGGCATTTGTAACCCGGTTTTGTTACCATATTGGTTTCTAATTTCGTTGTCCGTGGAAGTTTCATCGTTAGGACTGAAGACATGGTATTGCCAAAATTCGCATTCGGCGTGGTGACTCTCGTCTGCTTGATTTCAATTTTGAACTCATACGCCAACTCCAAGCTCGCTTTCTGGGACGAGCAGCGAAAGGGGGCGAATGGTGGGGCCGCGGATGGTACCGATGAGTGGTTTGCGGCGGCGGCGGAAGTCGGCATCGAGTATATTCGACTGTCTCCTAGCACTATGAAATCCTATAGCCGGGACTTCTTGCTGGGAGACGCGGACAAGTTTTTCGGCATTCCAGAAGGGGACCAGGAGAAGCTGATGGCCGTACTTGATCGAGCGGATAAGCATGGCGTTAAAATTGTGCTGACGACTTTCAGCCTACCCGGTCGACGCTGGCGTCAGCACAATAACATGGAATTCGATTTTCGCTTGTGGAACGACCATGGCTTCCAAGATCGAGCGATGGCGTTCTGGCAGGAGTTGGCGTTCGAGCTAAAAGACCATCCAGCCATCGTCGGGTATAATATCGTCAACGAGCCGCATCCAGAGCGAGAAGCGGGCTTTCAAGCGGGACAGACAGACGGATTCGAGAAGTGGCTGGAAGAAAATGAAGGTGGCGTGGCTGACCTGAATCGATTCTACGTCCAAATGCTATCCGCGATTCGAAGTGTTGATAAGGAGACGCCTGTTTTTGTGGGTAGTCGCTTCCATGCGAGTCCAGAGGGTTTCCATACGTTGAAGCCTATAGACGATCCTGCGGTGTTGTATTCATTCCATTTCTACGAGCCTTGGATATTTACCACCTTCCGTGTGAACAATGGACGTTTTGCCTATCCGGATCGCATGCCCTCGGGCAATGGCGACGAAACGGAAGCGTGGACAAGTGCCGAATTGTCAGCCCGCATGCAGCCTGTGCGAGATTGGTCGAAAAAACATGGCATCCCCGTAAATCGGATACATTTTGCTGAGTTCGGTTGCGGGAGAAAAGTAGAAGGCTCGAAGCAATATTTATCGGATGTGATCGAGTTGGCCAACGATGCCGGATGGCATTGGGCCTTCTATTCGTTCCGAGCCAGTGGATGGGATAGCATGAATTACGAGCTGGGAACTGAGAAATTAAGGTGGAAAGCCTGGCAGGAGATCGAAGCGGGAACCAAAGGGTACAATGATTTTATTATCGAAGGCGAAAATTCGCTTTGGGAAATCTTCGAACGCGAGTTCGAGAAACGGTGAACTTTAACAACGCTCTCTCGCGTTCGCTAGGTTGGTGCCGTCTTCTGGTCAAGTAGGTGTCCCTGTGGGACAATAGGTTGGTGGCCTGATGGCGGTAGAGATGACTGGCACAGTCATCCTTACCTAAACCGCTTGAACTTCGAATATTTTGCGTCGGGAGCCCATCGGTAATAGACGGATGGCCCTTTGTACCGATGATCATATTCCATAGGCGTTTGTGGGAACTGATCGCTTGATCGCGACAGACCGGGCTTTAAACTGCTGCGTCATGTGTAATCCCCGATCGATCGCTGCCCGTATCCTCACGACTATCCCATTTCTTGTTTTCGCCGTGTTTGGCTCGGCGGCCGACAAGCCGAACGTGCTAATCCTTTTGGTGGACGACCTGAAACCGACTTTGGGATGCTATGGAGACGAGGTCGCCGTCAGCCCAAACATAGACCGATTGGCGGAAATGGGCACGCGTTTCGATCTGGCTTATTGCAACCAATCGGTTTGCATGGCCTCGCGTTACAATTTGATGCTAGGAAGCAGGTCTAGCTCTACTGGGTTCTATTCATTCGGAACCCAGTTTCGCGAAGTCTATCCGGATGCGGTGACGATGCCGCAGCACTTTCGGAATAGCGGCTACGTCGCGCACTCGATGGGGAAGGTATTCCATATCGGACACGGCAATACCAATGATGATGAGTCGTGGAGCGCCCCTCACTTGAAGGACAAAGTCATTGAATACGTGCTGCCCGAAAGTACTCATCGGCAGCTCACTAGGGAAGAGGCCCTGTTTACTAACGAATTCAGCCGGCCAATACGAAGCCTGCCACGTGGAGCAGCTTGGGAAAACGCGGATGTGCTAGATGAAGCTTACGCCGATGGGCGCATAGCCACCCATGCCGTTGATCGGCTGCGCGAGTTATCCGCCGATCCAGATCAGCCCTTCTTTTTGGCTGTCGGGTTTGTCCGACCTCATTTGCCCTTTTCCGCTCCTAGAAAGTATTGGGAAATGTATGACAGAGGTGATTTACCCATGCCGGAATTCGAAGAAGCTCCAGAGGGGGCTCCGGCATTTGCGGTGAAACGCGGTGGGGAAATCACGGCTTTTAAGCCGGTTCCGGTAGACACCGTTGTCTTTGAGGATGACTTGAAGCGGGATCTGATCCATGGCTACTACGCGAGCGTTAGCTATATGGATGCTCAGCTAGGGAGAGTCTTAGATGAAGTCGAGTCGCTCGGACTGGATGAAAACACGATCATCGTCCTTTGGGGGGATCATGGTTGGCACTTGGGAGACCACGGTTCGTGGACGAAGCATTCGAATCACGAACAAGCGAACCGCATACCAATCATCTTTTATGCGCCGGGAGTGACGAAAGGAGGAACGAGTTCCAAGCAACCGGCGGAGACAGTGGATATATACACGACCTTGGCATCATTGGCAGGATTGCCGAAGCCTAGTGGTCCACAACCTATTGACGGGATCGATTTAACACCGGTGTTGAAAAGTCCGGGCAAGCGGATTCGGGAATATGCTTACCATGCCTACAACAAGCGTTCCCATCTGGGTAGGGCGATTCGCACAGAACGTTACCGACTGGTAGAATGGATTCCCCACGATTCATCGAAAAACGAAACGGTGTACGAACTTTATGACTACAAAGAAGATCCTTTAGAGACGAAAAATTTAGCGGATTCGAAGCCTAAGATACTTAACGATATGCTCGAGCTCTTGGCACAAGAGCCGCCGCCTAGGAAACAGGTGTCTCGACCAGGGAGGTAAGGGCCGGGGCGAGCTCTCTTCAGGTAGCGGCCGATCTCTGAGCGGCCACTGCCTGTACGCTTCGGTATGTGGTACTAAGCTGGGAGTATCTCGACCTCTCCGATTAATCGGCAATCAAACAGTCAGATCTTTTTGGCAACGTTACCAAAAAGAGTCGATGGCCCAATGAGAAAGGGTCGTAGCCTTC
>DKNL01000011.1 GCA_002474325.1 Opitutales bacterium UBA7389 | reverse complement strand
GACAGCCAATGCAAATATGCTGCCGTATCTCGGGGCCAGGCTTCCGTATACCTTCGCCTACCAACACGACCCGGATACGAAGAGAAGATCTGGGATCACGCTGCAGGCTATTTGATTCTCACAGAATCAGGTGGGCACGTCACAGACACATTTGGCGACCCTCTCGATTTTTCCCAGGGCCAAACCCTCAAAAACAACAAAGGAATACTCGCCACTTCAGGTCAGGTCTTCGAACCGGTATTAAAAGCCGTTGTCGGCTCCCAGTAGGCCAGAGAATATCCGCAGGCCATTTACGGCTGAATTCGGACAGGTTTGCCCCCTCAAAAATCGCAGGAAATTAATTGTGAATACTTAGTCTTTCCGCAGTTTCCAACCCGAATGGCCCTAGTTGTTTAAACTCACTCTTATACCAGCGATAGAAAAGACAAAAATCCAGGCTATCATTCGCACTGAAAACAGCATTCCACAGTTTTAGCTTCTTCTCCTTTCTACGAAACGGACTATCGACCGCTCTAATCCTGTACATTGGAGTAGGCTTGCCGAGTCTAAGGGGCAAGGCATCAGCCTTTACGGAACGCTAAGGTCCGTAAATACTGGGGCCTCGAGGCCCGAATATAATCGAAGGACCGCGGGAAGGACGCCTTGGGAGCGGCGTCGGATAGCGTTCCTGAATCTGACGATTTCGAGAATCCAGACTTTCTCGTTCGAGTCCAACAAATGCCCCCCCGTGCTCGTAGGTCAGCTCCCGCATCAAATTTGCAAACTTCAAACCCGATTGGCTAAGAGAAAGCCCTCCGCCGATCACGTTCGGGAACCCTACTGCGTTTATCCGGATAAAACGATCCCCGTCTTCATCTTCCTTGTTCAGTCGATCCAAGGTATCAAGAACCGGCTCAGAGCGACCGGTAAACTCGTCGCCAAAAACATATATCCCCATCTTCATCTTCTCGTTGTCCGGCTCGGCTAGCTGGCGTATGGCTTGAGCGATTCCCGGAACAGGATTGCTATCACTATTATACGGATATAATCTTACAGCTCTAACCATGTATTCACGGGTTTCCCTATTATCGGGCATCCATTGTCGCCGCATCCCCCGACCCATGATGAAATGCCCGTCAGCATCAAGCAGTTGAATGCCTTTCACTTCCGGATAGGAGTCCAAGGTTTCTTCGAACTTCTGGATTACATATCCCCAGATCAAACTCGTATTCGTATCACGCATACTTCCAGAAGTGTCGATCACAAAAGCAATATGATTGCTTTCCACTGGCACGCCTACAGGCGACGGCACCATCTCCTTTTTTTGTTCGATCTCGGGGTCGGTCTGCATCACCGCCAGCTCGTCTTCGACCTGCTCCAGATCTGTCAAAAGCTTATCCTTACTGAACTCCTTATTCTTTATCTGCTGCTCCAGCTTGGCAAGAACGGCTTCCAAATCCGTTTCAACAATCTTCTTTTGCTTTTCCTTGTCCTTTTCCAGCTGAATTAGCGTTGCGATCTCTTCGGTAACGATGTCGTATTCGTTGAGCTGCAGCATCCTTTGCTGGATAATTCGCTCCAAAGCCATTCTTAGGTTGGTGATTTCCTTCGTCTTTTTACCCATCGTAATGACGAAAAGAAGGATAATAGCCCCAAATCCGCAGCATATGACGTCCAAGAACGACAGGCTGAATACCTGAGTTGACCGTTTTCTCTTCATGTATTTGGCCAGGATTTAGAGGGGCAAACCATCGCACCACCTTGATCATTGGCTAAGCGCCAATAATGAACAGCCGCTCCCGGGTCGTTCTTCATCGGATACAGTAAGACGCTTACTGGATGCGGATAAGTCAAAGCCCGTTTCGCTACCCGAAACATATTAATCCTATCATTGGAATCCAGCACCTCGGACCCTTCGTAAGAATCGGCGAGCGTAGGCAAACCATCCACAATAAGCACCACTCGATCCGGGACAATCGGCAGATCGTCGACCATATCAAGAGCTTTTTCCAGGTTTGCCCCTTCCTGAGGAACCACTTCATCGAGCTTCTCGATGACCTCTTGAGTCAAATCCGCATCCATAGGATCTAACCACTCGATTCCGTAGCGGGATTGAATTGGCGTGATCTCGTTGTTGAAAAGAATGATCTTATAACGGGAATCCGGTTTCAGGTTGGCGATCATCCAAGTCATGCCTTCCTTCACACGCTTCCACTTGGGAGAATTTCGCTTCTCCTCATCGGAGTCCGCCTGCCTCTTGACTGCTTCTTCGTAAACATCGTCCGTCATGCCTCCAGATGCTTCTATAAGGAATAGCACATGGTCTCCCTGGATATCAAATCCGGTTAGGTACTGGCGCCTTACAGGATTTGGAATAGGGATCGGGGCCTCCTCTTCCTGCATAGGCATGTTTTCCTTGTCTTCCAGGAGCTTTCCTAAATCCTCTTCCATCGAGGCCAACTGAGCTAGCAACAACGCGAACTTGTCTTCGAGCTCCGTCTGCATCTTCTTTTTCTCATCAATCTGCTCGGTGGCGTAGCGATTCCGCTCGCGGACAGTCGTCAGCGAACGCTGAAGCGATTTCAATTCGCTATCTTTGTCAGCTATGTCGTTTTCCATCTGGCCTATGATCTCCTCGGTCTTGGCTTTGATATCGATCATGGTATCCGACTTCTTCCCCACTGTTAGCACGAACAGCAATAGCACGGCTCCAAAACCGCAACATATGCAGTCGAGGAAAGATAAGCTGAATACTTCTGTTTCCCGCTTACGTCGTTTCATGTCGGTCTGACTTTCTGGGTTCGCTGGCGTTTTCTATACAGTGAATGAGCAGCAAACGCTTTCGACTTCCTTGCATTATTATGTCAATTGTGTCTCCAGCTTTCAAGCCTGTTTCTCGGTCGAGATCCACGGTGGCTCCCTCAGTCTCTCGGACCAACCATCGCTCGTCCTCCTGAATCAATCGGCAGAGTTCCAAAGAGTTACCCGCTTGGTTGATACTAGCGATAAGATCGTACTTACCGCTTTCGCCAACTCCGATGGAGAACGAATTACCGACCAATTCGTAGGCCAGCCCATCGCAGACAATATGGGTTGGGCTAAGGGAACGGCCTTCTCTGGCTACTCGCACTGTTGCCAGCCTCGCCCCCCGCTCTCTCTGGTTTTCTTGCGTAATTTTCGAAGCGGAAATCCCTACCTCGACACGCACTTCGTCCAACTGATCAACCACCTCCCAGTCTTTCCCGTAATTCGCCGCTCCAAAAGCGGCGCTCTCGGGTTGTAACTCTTTCACTAGTCCCAGTCCCTGGGCGACGATCGCCCCTTTAAGCCCTTGGATATTGGCGGCCCGATCAGAGAGGGCGAACTGGATCTCGTCATTCCCTTTGGCCAAGTCGTTTACCGCTCTTAAAATAATTTGCGTCAGTACTTTCACTTGAGGGGCTAGCTCCATAGCGGCCAAATCTCTCGAGATCGCCATCTGCCGCGACTTCTCTCGTGTGGAAACTTCCAAACTTGCTTCTCCCGTTTTACCCAAATTGGAAAGCATTTCCCTGGTCTGAGCGTGAAACGCCCTTTCGATATTCCGGTCCTCGGTTATATCAAACGAAGTCTCTACCAGAAAACGATTGGCCATCGAGGATGTAAAGCGCTCCAAAATCCTATTGTATCCATACTGAGGAAGGCGACTGAAATAGACACGTTCTAACCCTGAGCGCTTATGGAATACGGATATATGGGTCGCTTGGGCCAAGAGATCCACATGGAAAATCCTCTCGCCATCGGGAACATTCCAAAGACCTTCGCTGTGTAGGGACGCTGCCGCCATGTCTACAATTCCCGCCACCGGCATGCCTACATCCGATAGGATTCCTAGCAAGATGCCCAATCGCTCCTCCGATTTTTCGTTGTCTTCTAGAAAGTGGCCCGGTGCAGCCAGTACAACGCTTTCGACATCGTCAACTTCCTCACGGACTTTCTCCGCGAGAATCTGCAAGTATTCGTAGGCCAATTGCGAATACATCACCTTCTTGTAATACCCATCCAAATTTGTGGATTGAAAGGACAAATCGTCCAAGAAATCGCTGCAAGTACGGCGGGGATAAACAAATGCCATATCTTGAGCTGCAGAGCCAAACGTCAATTCCCCTGACCGAGCGTAAGCGTAGGCTGGGAAAATATCTCCTCCTTTACACATAGCCAGTGTCCGCAACGACCCATCTTCTTCAATAAGAACACAATTCGCCCCTACATCGCTAAGTTCTATACCTACCGTCGCCATACCCTTCCTTGCCCCCTATTACGTAAAACTTATCGCGTTTTCCTCACTCGTCGGCGTTTTCATTAGCCCTATCACTTTCTTGGTCACCCAATCCTCAATATCGATTATCAGGGTCTCTTGACGCGACTGCAGCAAATGCACCAGAAGCATCAGGCCAATACTCAAGAGCAGAGCTATAAAAGTCGAATTGAAGGCGAGGCCCAAACTGGAAGTCACTCCGCTGATGTCGCCCTGAATCGCCATGTCAGCCTGACCCAAGGCTTCGCTGATACCACGAACCGTCCCGATAAATCCCACAGACGGGATAGCCCATGCGATATACCGTACCAGGGAAAGATCAGACTCCAACTGCTCATAGGCCATTTCAGCACGCTCGCTGACGGCATGGGCCGCGTCCTGAATCGAACGTGTCGCATCAAACCGGTGCAGTGCCGATAGTATCGTTTCTGGTAAAATTTTCCCTCGCAATCGCGGTATGTGCCTAACCTGGCTTTCCACTTCTTTGTAATATGCCAATGCGTCTTCCGGAATGATGCGCTCCCCGCGGGAAATCTTGAGAAATTGATGATCCGACATCGATTGCTCCGAGAATACTTTCGTGAACTTGAAGACGATGATAATCATAGCCCACATCATGAGAACCAAACAGGCCAATTGCTCGTAGTTCTTGAGAATCACCGTAACCGATTTCTTTGGAATGAAAACGCCATCCGGGTTCTGGCTCGCCTGAATGCTGTTTGTGATTTCAATGTCTTCAGCAACCGGCCAAATGTAGTACTTGTAGACTGATAAAATCACGACGATGGAAATAAATAATCCCGCCGCCTGGACGATAAAATCTCGCGACAACAACCCTTTTTTCTTCATACTTTTTTACGCCTTGAGCGGCATCCTTTCAATTCTGACAATTTAACCTGACTTAAAATTAAATCCAGCATTCCTTGAGACTATCTTTACGAATCCTTGTCTATCATGGATTCAAGTAGTGCAGGAGCAACAAACCGCATTTACAATCGTCCCAAAACCGTCTATTTTTTCTTCAATAATAGCGAATCCAATAAACAAAGCGATTGAGTAGATATATAACCAGTATGAATCGTTCCATAAAACTCTTTAAATCAGGTTCTGCGATCATCGCAATGTCCATTCTCGCGTTTCAATGGGGATGCGCCGGGCCCGCAGCCTCCAAAACAGTAAAGGGCGCCGGTACCGGCGCGGCAATCGGAGCCGTGGGGGGATTAATCACTGGCCAAGACATGGGCGGCGTGGCAGCGGCGGCTGCCGCAGGCGGAGCCGTCGGAGCCGCAATTGGAGCGGTGCAAGAGGGAAAGGAGCGCAAGCGACAGGACACCCTCGCCCAGCAACGAGCTTACAACCAAGCGATTGCCATGCAAAAGCGGGCCATCGAGAAGGAAAAAGTGGCCTTACAGGAAGAGTTAGAGATTGCCGAGGGCTTCCGAATTTCCGATGCGGAGCTTGAAGAAATGGCTAGCAGAGCGGAAACTGCGGAAGAACGATTAAAAGTGCTTCAAGCACGCAGACAGGACGCAATCGACAAGAAGAAGGCCTTGGACGAAATGGTGCAGAGGGAAAAAGACGCGTTGGCAGAGATCGACCGATTGGAAAAAGAGCTCGCCGCCCTCGAAGCTCAGAACAACGCTCTTGCTGAACAGACCAAGCTCTAGCCTGGCCTCGACCAACGACTATCAAACAAGCAAACCGAATAACTGGAATGACATTCTCGAAAGTCAGATCAATCGCTGCACTCGGGGCTATTCTGGCTCTGTTGCTTGTTGGGTGCAATACAACCTATGAGATGGCGGTCGACGCAATTTCGAATCCTTCAATAACGGATGCGGAATCCTACATCATAATCCCACGAGATCCTGAGACGGATACCAACGATCTACGGTACAAGGAGACGGTAGATTACATCAAAACCGCCCTCTCGGGAAAAGGGCTGTATGAAGCTTTGAATGCAGAGGACGCGGACATGGTGATCGAGATCGACTACGGGATGGAGCCTCCACGACAAGAATATCGAGTGGTGGAAGAGCCAGTATTCGCCACCATTCAGCATCCGGACACCATGCAACAAGTAGCCCAAACTGACCCTAGGACCGGGCGGACAATCGTTTATAATGTGCGCGTGCCCGGTCGCCGATCCAAAGAGCTAATCGGCTATGAAGAACGGCTCAAATCCGTCGTTGTAAACGAGAAGTACCTCGAACTAACCGCCAAGGAAAACACAATTACAACGTCTTCTGATATACCGCCGCAAGAAATCTGGAGCGTTCAGGTCAGAAACTTCGACGAAAATAACGATCTTCGGGAATACATTCCAATAATGGCCGCTTCAGTCACCGATTACGTTGGTGAGGATACAGGATCGAATCACAACATCCGGCTCAAAGAGAAGGACGATGTCGTGCAATTCATCAAGAAGGGCATCGTTCAAAAACCTGCTTCCAAAGCTGACTTACCAACCAACGAAGGATAACCCTTCAACCTACATTATCAGCAAGTCAGTTCCCTGGAGCGGGAGTGATAACGTTTGGTAGCCTGAGCTCGATATACACGGGCGAGTGCAAGCTCCCTTTAAGGAGATCTACCTCCCGATACTCAAATTTGGCCAATTTTGAATCAACTGAGATCGAAGATATGCAATGCGTTTTGGCATTGGTACGCGACGCTAGCGGATTGAATGCCCGATTCTTGTGGGCCGACTCACAATGGTAGGCGAACACGGCTTTCTGATCCGCGCTGGAACGAACTGCTTCGAGATAGCGATCTTTTCGATAGAACTGCACCGCTTTCGATTGGATCGAAGACATCGTTACAAAGAGCAATTCTAGTGAGACCTTTTCGAATTAGCATACGTCACGAACGTATATTTAGCACGGAGTATTGGGTCCAATGATCCCAGCGAAGAATGGCGGAAATCGCCTTTCCTCGATTCCATACGAAGCATCAGTGCCTCGGGCAATCCCATTCTCACCACATACTATACATGCACACGTCTTAAAAACCATCCCAGGCCCTATCTGATGCTCAAAAGACAGCGATCGAGAGACAGCTGCTTTTCTTTCTAAACCGGGACTTTAACGCCTCTTCGTAAGTAGGTCGGGGCATCGAGGTCCTGGCCCTCAAAAATATACCCCATAGTATCTTCGAATTCGCCCCTGGGTTCACCTTCGTTAAAGGCGAATTCATCCTGTTGTATCTTTATTCGCTTTTTGTGAACTGGCTTAGGATTCTCCTTTTTAGCAGCTGTCGTTAGTAACTCTAAGTCAGGAACTTTAGGAATAGGCACGGACCGCTTCCTACCTCGAACGATAGATACATCGCTCATATCGCTGGTGCCGATGACGCAAATCTCTACTTTATCGCCCAACGACTCGTCAATAACAGCTCCCATTACCACGTTCGCCTCCTTCCCGAAGGCATCAGTGACACTCTCCATAATCGATTGAGTCTCGCTGATTCCTAGATTAGCTCCACCAATCAAGTTAACTAGAAGATGGTCAGCCTTTTTCGAAAATTCTGGAGTGTG
>DKNL01000221.1 GCA_002474325.1 Opitutales bacterium UBA7389 | reverse complement strand
TTTATTCAAAACGTAACCATTATCTGTATACGTTGCTTTTTTGATGGTGTCTGTGACGGGACGAGCGACACAAGCGACTTGCCCGTTCCTAGCTGCTAAGACAACTTGGTCCATGGTTTGACTGGCGATCATGGGTCGAGCGGCATCATGTATAAGGACGACCTCAGTATGACAAGGAACCGCTTGCAAGCCAGCCCAGACTGAGTCCTGCCGCTCTTTTCCTCCTTTTGCCCAAAGCAGTGATGAGGCTAACCCATCTGGGACGGTTTCCACGATTGCCTGACGCTGGGCTTCATCTCTAAAAACGATCACTACCGTCTCAACATATTCGCTACGGTTAAAGGCTTCCAGGGAATACCGTATGACGGGTCTCCCTCCAATCATAAGAAGCGTCTTATCCTGAGTTTCTTGAGCGAGCCGCCTTCCCGAGCCTCCTGCGAGTAGGATAGCCGCCACTGAATTTACCGGAGCTTGTCTATCGTTAGCCAACTGTCTCGAAGGGAATTGCTGTTTTCGTCAAAGGAAAGGACGGGCTTAGGAGTTTTCTTACAATGGTCGGTATGCAATGTCGCCACTTCTTTTTCGACCGTTTTTCAAGAATAGCGAGAATTCCGTTTCTGTGTTCAGCCGGGAAGTGCTCTTGGAAAGCCTTGATTTCCCAATCATAAGGAATCGTGTCCATATGAGAGGTATCGAGAATCAAGGACTTGAAATTGCCAGGCGAAAACACGTGAAAGTGAATATTGATCTCCTCCCCACGCGCTACCTGTTCCTTACAAGAATCGGCGTATTGCCGCCGCTGCTCTTCGATGAGACGGTTGTCCGATATCGCTGCGAAATCGCCCCAATCAATTCCGTAAGCGAAATCTTCGATATGGGTTGCATCGCAGTCCGTCACGCCATTTCGAAAATCTTCGATCATGTGTTCCATAGGTGTATCGGGCCGCTCCCGATCCCAAGTGTAGCGTTTATCGGGAACAACGGCGTAAACAATCCCTCCGGGCTTAAGGACGCGGTACCATTCAGCGAGAGCGGCGATTGGATTGGCGGAGTGCTCAAGTACATGAGAGGCTACGATGTAGTCGAGCGATTCATTTAGAAAGGCTAGACTGGTGACCTCGCCGTAGTAGTCCGCGTTGCACGGTTTCCCGCCAAATTCCTTAAATTTGTCTATGTATATCGGTTTGATTCCAGGAATCGGGGATTCGAAGGCTCCAATCTCAGCTCCGATGCCTTTCAGGAACTTGGGAACAAAGTCTTGATGTGTCACGACACAAGCAGTTCGTCGCGAATGCGACTGACGACTTTTTTGGGATTGGCTGCTTGATAGATAGGGCGACCGACAACGATAAAATCGCTTCCCACTCGAGCAGCTTCAGAAGGGGTCATGACTCGCTTTTGATCTCCCGCTTCTGATCCAGTCGGTCGTATTCCGGGCGTTACCAAAGCGAAAGCGTCACCGTGGATCGCGTGAATTTTTCCGACCTCGTGCGTAGAGCAAACCAGACCACTCATCCCGCTCTCTTCTGCGAGGCTGGCGAGCGAGAGCACTTGTTCGTCGGGACTTCGGCTTAGACCAATCTCATTCAAGGAAGCCGCGTCCATGGATGTGAGAACGGTAACTCCAAGAAGCTTTAGGTGGGGTGCAGTCTGCTGTTGGGAGGCGACCGCGTTGCTCATCATTTCCTTTCCCCCGCATGTGTGAATCGTCAGCATGTCGACTGGCAGCTGGCTAATGGATTCTATGGCTTTGGCTACCGTGTTTGGAATGTCATGCAGCTTTAGATCCAGGAAGATTCGTTTTCCAAGATCGGCAATTTCTCGGACGTAGTCCGGCCCGTAACGCGTGAACATTTGCAGGCCAATCTTGACCCACTGCAGTTCATTTCCCGCTCGCTGCAAAAGTTTGATGGCTGACTCGCGGTCTTCGAGATCAAGAGCCAGAATCAATTGGCATTGCTTGGTTCTATTGTCGGTACTCATTTTCAATTTGAATCCATCAAGATGGGTAAGTGGTTAGGTGGCAAAGCCAAATAGGTCGAATCGAGTCCCGCTGCCCTCGAGTCCAACATGGACTGCCCGAATATCAGACTAGAAGAGGTTAGCGGTATTTGTCGGAAGACGGCTGATTAAGGGGTTTAAGCCATGAAGCAGCGATTGAGGGCTTGCTCAATACGGGTGGCTCTTCAGCGTTGGAAAGCCCAAGTTTCTCCAATGTCTATCGAATTGTTCTGTCCAGCTAAAATTAACTGGCTACTCGCCATTACGGGAAAGCGAAAGGATTGCTACCACGAAATGGTGAGTTTGGTGGCTCCGCTTGCCTATGGGGATAGACTGCGATTGAACCGAGGCACGGATAAAATGGGTATTAGCCTGAAGATATTAGGAGCGGAGTTGACCGATGGCCCTAACAATCTCGCATGGCGGGCCACAGAATTATTTCTCAAGCGGTTTGGTCTGGAGGGCAGCATCGATATTGAAATCGAGAAGTTCATTCCGATAGGGGCGGGATTGGGAGGGGGCAGTAGCGATGCTGTTGGAGCCCTTAAAGGCTTAGCCGCGTTATTCAAAGTCGATGATGAGATTGCTTTGTTGGAACTGGCGGCCGAGTTGGGGTCTGATTGTCCGCTATTCCTAAAAGGCGAGCCCGTTCTGATGAGAGGACGAGGCGAAAAGCTGGAGCCCTTGGATGAAGACGAACGAAGGATACTCGACGGAACGCCGATCGCTCTATTTAAGCCCGCTTTCGGTATATCGACTTTATGGGCTTTCAAGGCTTTGGCTGCTGATATCTCCCAATATGCTAATCCGAGCGCGGTGGAGAGGAGTTTGGATGGTTGGCGTGATGGTAAGTTGCCACTATCGGACCTCATGCAAAACAGTTTCGAATCGGTGGTTGGCCAGAAATATCCATCTATTCCATTGGTGATGGACAGGATTCGCCGGGAAACTGGTTGCCAATGCTCGCTATCGGGCAGTGGCAGTGCTTGTTTTGCCATTGGTCAGGCGGACTCCTTCGGTCAAATCCGGGAAATTACCCGCGAATGCTGGGGCGAAAGCGCATTTTTCCAAGAAACCACTATTTCGGATATAGGGTTGACGGAAACTCCGGGCATTTCATCGTGAAGCCCAGCGAGGGCGGGTTTGCTCTCGGCAATTGAGTCACTCGGCTTGCAATCAATTGGAGCCTTTAAAATGGAATCGAGAAAAGAGGAAATAGAGTATGCCGGGATAGGAGCATCCCCGGGCATTGCTCATGGACCAGTCTCGATCTTGCGAGAAAAGGAGATAACCGTCCCAAAGTATCAAGTTAAGCCTGCTTTGCACAAAACGGAGGTCGCTCGCTTTGAAAATGCGTTGTTGGCCACAAGGAAACAGATCCAGAAGATTAGGGATCAGGTCGAGGAGAGTCTGGGCGAGGAAGAAGCCAGAATTTTCGATGCACACTTGATGGTGTTAGAAGATCAGGCCCTGATAGACGAGGTCGTCAGGGAAATGGATGCCTCCGAGGAGAATGTCGAGGCTTCCATGTGGCGAATAGGTAACCGCTATATCGAAGCTTTTGGGCAAATCGACGACGAGTACCTACGCGAGCGGGCGAGTGATATTCGGGATGTCATACGCCGCCTTATAAGCAACCTGACCGGGCAATCACTGGAAGATCACGGAGATCGGTCAGATAACAAGCATGTGGTCGTAGCTCAGGAAGTCGCGCCCTCGGATTCGGCTAGTATCGACAAAAATCAAGTCCTTGCACTCGTAACTGACCTGGGGGGGAAGACGGGCCACACTGTCATAGTGGCCAGGTCTATGAATATTCCTGCCGTTGTCGGCTTGGGTGATATTTCGCAGAATGTCGTACCAGGCGATGTTTTGCTCGTCGACGGCTATGAAGGCAAAGTCGTAGTCAATCCTAGCGAAAACACCCTCTTCCGTTACGGGAAACTCAAAGATAAACGTGCCTCGATCGAGGAGCGCTTGATCGCTTTCTCCAAAAATATATCGGAAACCAAGGATGGTCATCCCATCCAATTGCAGGCCAATATCGAATCGGCTAATGAGGCGAAGCGAGCTCTCGAGATTGGAGCAGATGGGGTCGGTCTCTTTCGCACTGAGTATCTTTTCATGAACACCAGGTCGTTGCCGAGCGAGGAGGAGCAATTCGATGCGTATAGCGGGGTTGCGGAGGTGATGGATGGTCGATCTGTTGTCATTCGTACTCTCGATTTGGGCGGAGATAAGATGTCGGCGTCGCCAGAGCTAGGTATGCAGCACGAGGCAAATCCATTTCTCGGATACAGAGCGATAAGATATTGCTTGGACAATATTGACATTTTCACGACGCAGCTTCGGGCTATTCTCAGGGCGAGTGCCCGTGGAAATGTCAAAATCATGTACCCGATGATAAGCGGGGTTGAGGAGATGAAACAGGCTAATGAATGTCTGGAAATCGCTAAAGAGCAGTTGCGAAGCGAAGGGATCGCTTTCAACGAATCGATTGAAACCGGGTCTATGATTGAGATTCCGAGTGCCGCTATCGCCTGCGACACGCTCGTTTCCGAATGTTCGTTTTTCAGCATCGGCTCGAACGACCTTATCCAGTACCTCATGGCGGTTGATAGATTGAACGATAGGGTCGCCCATCTCTACGAACCCACGCATCCAGCAATGATTAGAATGCTGGATATGATCGTCAAGGCGGCGAACAAAGGAGGTGTGGAATTGTCGATTTGCGGCGAAATGGCGGGAGACCCGATATTGGTTCCCCTATTGGTTGGATTGGGAATCGAGTCTTTGAGTATGTCGCCTGGCTTGCTGCCACACGCTAAATTTGTAGCCCATAGCATGGATCTAAGCGAAGCTCGAGAAATAGCTGAAATGGCCCTTTCAGAGACGGATGCGATGAAGATACTCGAGAACCTGACCGCATTCTACGAATCCCGCATGGCTTCGATATCGTAGGAAGAGTCGAATAGATAGGTTTGATCGCTCTTTTTTACCGTTTGATACCGGTTGCTAGAATGGTTTCGAAATGGGGTTCTTCGACCTCCTTCGCTACGGTCGAGACTGAGACGTTCTCGAATCCCACATTGTTGAGCCAAGAGTGGATCTTGTTCTCTGCGAAGCCTAGCCAGGCATCAGCATATAGTTCCCGGGCCTTTTCGAAGGTGTGTTCTTTTAGATCGAGGATGATAATCCGTCCTCCGTGCTTGGTGATGCGAAAAGCTTCAGCAATCGCCTTTTCTGGTCGGTTCGCGTGGTGGAGGGCTTGGCTTAACAAGGAAATGTGGGCCGTCTCATCGTCGAGTGGAACTTCCTCAATATCGCCAAGCAAGTAATGCAGATTCTCGAGCTGATTGTCGTCCGCAAGTTCCATTCCGACCTCAACCATTTTTGGCGATCGATCGATGCAATAGACTTTCTCAGCCTGCCGAGCAATTAGTTGGGAAATCATCCCTTCTCCTGCCCCGAGATCCGCTACTACGATTTTCGGAACGAAATGCAAAAGCATGTGGCCGATCGCTTCCCAGGAACGCCCGGGGCAGTAGTTCTTGCCGAGCCTTCCAGCTATGAGATTGAAATAGGCTTCCGCGACTTCGCGTCGTCTATGTATTACGCGTTTTAGGTTGTCACTGTCCTCTCTCAGTTCAGGAGAGTCTGTGACGGCGTCGATTGCCGCTTTTATCAACGAATTGTCCGTGGCCTCTAGATTTGGCTGAATCGAGTAGAAGCTCTTCTTCCCTTCTCGCCGATCGATAACCAGGTCTGCCTGTCTTAGCAGAGCCAATTGAGATGAGATTCGCGACTGAGACATGCCCAGGGCTTCTTGTAATTCGGCAACGGAAAGCTCCTCGCTCAGGAGTATCGCCAATATCCGCAGGCGGGTTGGCTCTGCGAGTAATTTGAGAGTGTCCCAGGCGGGCTTCATGACGAGAATTAAGAAGGAAGAATGATGAGTTAAGAAGTAAAAAAGCCACGCTTGCGAAGAGCAGACGTGGCTTGAAAAAAGGGACTCGAGATACGTCTAATTGGCAACGAGATCGACGTAGCGCTGGATGGAGATAATTTTCAGCAGACTATCCACTCCTTCGATATGGAGCTCAATTTCTTCGCTAGGAGTTTTGCCGATTAGAGCTTTGCCCAGGGGAGTTAGGTAAGAGATGACTTGCTTGTCCGGATTGCTGTCCCAGGCACCCAGAATCGTATAGGTGATCTCCTTGTTCTTATTTTCGTCAAGAAGTGTTACCACGCTTCCGATACCAACGGCATCTGTGCCGATCTCCGAAAAGTCGGAGATTTTCGAACGTTGCAGATCCATTTCCAATTTGTTACGTCTGGCCAAAAGCAGCGCTTGGTCCTGCTTTGCCATTTTGTATTCGGAGTTTTCCTTCAAATCGCCGAGCTCGCGAGCTAGACCGATTGCCTTGCTGTTCTCTGGAATCTGCTTGGTTACGAGATCATCGTACTCGGCAACAGCTTTGTCGTAGCTTTCCTTGGATACGACTAGGCCACTACTTTTTTCCTCTTCTTCGGTTTCGAGCAACGACTGGACGGCTGGGAAAATCTTGATGAAACGAGCGAGCAAGGACTTTTTCGTCAGCTCCTCGAAGCCCTGGTTCAGTAGCAAGTTGTTGGCCAAGTCGCGAGCGGTTTCCGAGTCGGCCTCAGCCAGCAGGTCGGGAATCAACTCCGCATCCTCGCTGAGGATTTCCGCTAGTGGGATTCGCCGAGTCGTGGTGATCTGCAGAGCTTCGTAGTCGATAGCGTAGAAAATCGCATTCAGCAAGCGAGGCGTGACCATCGGCCTGACCAAGTTTCCGAATTTGCGGGAATTGCGATTCTTTACGATCCACAAAAGCACGGGCTCTTTGAGGTTTTGTTCTGTCTGCCACCGCTCGAAGGTTTCCAGTAGCTCGTCCTCAAATCCGTTTTGTAGGAGAAAGTTTACGCAATCTGTGGTAAATTTTCCGCTACTGTTCTTGAGTAGATTGAATGAAATTTCTTTCCAGTCTGCCGGATGCGACTCTTTAATCAATCCAAGTGCTCTTGATTGCGAGGTAGTCGGCAGTTCTTTGACGAGCGTATCCAACTCGCCGGAATCGCTAACGAGTTCCGAGAGCTTTGGTTCGAAATCGGCGATATCGACTTCGAGTATTTCGGATAGATCGTTGCGTATCCAAGCTCCTCTGAGTTTTTCCGCGAGGGATAGTTGGTTGGACTCTTTTACGGCTGTGGCCAGGCCGTGGAGAACTACAGCGAGATCTTCCTTGATTTCAGGCTTCTCGCGAACGGTATCCAGCAGTTTTTCGGCGATGAGAACGCGACGTTTGGCGGACTGGGTCTCGTTGTATTCCTCGATAAGCTCTTCTTCGATGCTGACTGGTTCCTCTCTCAGAATGTACATTCCCGTTTTGCGAGGCGGAACGGCAATACGAGGATCCTTAGCCAAGACCTTCTTGGTGGCAGTCCACCATTTCTTGAACTTGTCGGCGCCGACGACTTGGGTGAGAATGTTTTCCACTTCTAAGGCGCTAGCTGCCTCATTTGGGTATTGTTTGAGCAGTTCGACGAGCAATTCGCCCTGATTTTCCGATATCAGCTCCGCAATCGCTTCGGGCTCGGTCTCCTTGCGGGCCATCAGGTGTTCGGGAGGAAGGACCTGCATTGTGACGACGCAGAAGCCGGGATCCATCCGGTGCCCTTCTTTTCCTTCGAAATCGATGATCAGCTTACCGCTTTCTTCATCGTAATCCTTGATTTGCCCGAATCCCCAGCTTTGGTGGATGCAATAGCTACCAGGCTGCATGGACTCGAGCTTCTCTTTGGCTGGCTTGAGCTCGGGCTTCCGAGTAATAAGTTCTAGTACGGCTTCTTCGTTCATGAAAGTTTTGCGAGTAAACTATTAAAAGAGGCGTCTTTTTATGCGGTTGTCAACGAGCGACTCTTCGAGCAACAAGATCAAGATTTGGTAATGAGAGATACGTCCTGGAATTGGTCAACTAAGCTGGTGGAAAGGTTTATACGCCAACCAGCCCGTCTGTCCCACCTCATGGAGCGCCTGCCTGATTCCATGGACAGCGGAACGCGGAGGCGATGCCAGTTCTTGCTCTTCGGGGTCATCCGCCACCTTCGGTATCTGAATTCTCTGATAGATGGCTGCCTGCCCAAGCGACCGCGTTCGGGTGTGCACTCATCGCTTTTAGTGGCTGGATTTGAGCTTCTTTCCGATCCCGAGAAAACAGCCCAGATTGTGGACCATGCGGTCGGGGCGGTAGGGATACGGTTTAGCGCAGGAGAAAAAGCGATGGTTAATGCCGTACTTCGCAAGATTGGTCGGCAGTTAGAAGATGAAGATCCCAAATCGGAAGCCTCGGTAGCCGAACTGGCTGAAAAAAGGAGCCATCCAGATTGGTTGGTGAGCTGCTGGAAGGAATCCTTTGGGTGGCAGGCAACCAAGAAATTCACGAGCTGGAATCAACAAGAGCCGGAGCTCTACTTTCTTCCACTATCCAATGAAGCTGCGAGTTCAGGGCAAGATTGCCCGTGGAATCCCTATCGGAAAATCGATCGGTCCGATTGGTCGCAAGTAATGCGTCTGCTTGAAGAAGGAGCTGCTTACATTCAGGATCCCGGGACCCGAATCGGGCCAGAGGTGTTGCAGGGCGTATTTTCCGAGGGACGAATTCTTGACCTGTGCGCTGCTCCGGGTGGAAAGACGATTCTCTTCAATACCCTTTTTGGCGAAGGACTAGATGAGATCGTATCCGTCGATTTACCAGGCCCTCGCTTCAATCGACTCGAATCTAATTTGAAACGTATGGGGATTTCAAGGGTGCGTCCCATGGCCAGCGACCTATTCGAAATCGACAGTGGGAAAAGAGGCCAATTTGAAGGGGTCTATTTGGATGTCCCTTGCAGTAACACCGGTGTTTTGCAGAAAAAGCCGGATGTTAAGTGGCGTTTGGGCCCTGATGAGAGACCGCAGCTCATTGCTCTCCAAGAACGCATATTGGCCCAGGCCTCCCAATTTGTAGTTTCCAACGGTTGGCTCGTTTACAGCACTTGCAGTGTAGAAACGGATGAAAACGAAGCGGTGGTTGATCGCTTCTTGGGCTC
This sequence comes from Opitutales bacterium UBA7389, assembly GCA_002474325.1. Taxonomy (GTDB): domain Bacteria; phylum Verrucomicrobiota; class Verrucomicrobiia; order Opitutales; family Opitutaceae; genus Pelagisphaera. Next base: position 534 of record DKNL01000221.1, on the reverse strand, counting down.
CGCTATGGGCAGCGGCTTCGAACTCGTTGAACAGATTAAGAGTTATCCTTGGGAGACTGGACACGACGGAGCCGGGGTCGCCCTGATGCGGCGCATGTAGCCATGTGTGCTGAGTCTAATTCCCTTAGCCGGCTATAAAACTGCACCGGGGCGATGAGGTTTCTCCGCCCTGTGTATGAAATTGAACTCGGTTTCTAGATCGAGTGTCTCGACCCAGTCGTCGGCGAACTGCACCGCTTATACAGCAGCAATCCCGGGCCGGTGAACTTCCCGTTCGGCAGGGACTTGATACTCACTCCAGAAAACGCTTGTGTTCTATAAAGCTTGATAAGCCTTTCGCGAAGTGGTCCTACCCAAAAGTAATATAGTTCCTGTGTTGATTAATTAAAGCCCGTCGGTCGATCTCTCCGATTAGCCAGTTAAATGTATAAGGTTATGCAATTAGCTGGCTCAAAGCTTTCGCTTAAGGGGTAGAGGATAAGCGTAATTCTACTCATCCGGAGATCGAGCTTGGACCGTTCTTCTCGTAGATAT